>NZ_JBSVWQ010000138.1:0-15968 GCF_054071215.1 Pseudomonas sp. SDO5522_S412
GCAGCGTGTCAGCCACTGATTGTGTCGACTGGCACACCGCATTCGCGAGCAAGCCCGCTCCCACATTTGATCTGCATCGGGTTCAAGGCAGCAAAAAGGCGCCTCTCGGCGCCTTTTTGTTTTGTTGCGTCAGCTATCAGGCCATTTCAGCCGTGGTTTCGAAGTCGAAGGTCAGCTCGCCGTCCTTCAGATCGATATGCACCACGCCACCATGGTCTGCCAGTTCGCCAAACAGGATCTCTTCCGCCAGTGGGCGCTTGATCTTGTCCTGGATCAGGCGAGCCATTGGCCGAGCGCCCATTGCCGCGTCGTAGCCACCTTCCGCCAGCCAGTTGCGCGCCGCGTCCGAGACTTCCAGCTGCACGCGCTTGTCTTCCAACTGCGCCTGGAGCTCGGTGAGGAACTTGTCCACCACGCTTTTGATGACCTCATGGCTGAGGCGACCAAACTGAATGATGGTGTCCAGGCGGTTGCGGAATTCCGGCGTGAAACTCTTCTTGATCACTTCCATGGCGTCGGAAGAGTGATCCTGATGAGTAAAGCCAATGGAAGCCCGCGCGGCCGTTTCGGCACCGGCGTTGGTGGTCATGATCACGATCACGTTGCGGAAGTCCGCCTTGCGCCCGTTGTTGTCGGTCAGGGTGCCGTGGTCCATGACCTGCAACAGCAGGTTGAAGACTTCCGGGTGCGCCTTCTCGATTTCATCGAGCAGCAGCACGCAATGTGGCTGCTTGGTGATCGCCTCGGTCAACAGGCCGCCCTGGTCGAAGCCGACATAGCCCGGAGGCGCACCGATCAGGCGCGACACGGTGTGACGCTCCATGTACTCGGACATGTCGAAACGCACCAGCTCGATCCCCATGGCCTTGGCCAATTGCCGCGCCGCTTCGGTCTTGCCGACGCCGGTAGGCCCGGCGAACAGGAACGAACCGACCGGCTTGTCCGGCGACTTGAGGCCAGCGCGGGACAGCTTGATCGCGGTGGACAGCGAGTCGATCGCCGCATCCTGACCAAACACGGTCAGCTTGAGGTCGCGCTCCAGGTTACGCAGCAGCTCCCGATCGGAGGTGTTGACGTGTTTTGGCGGAATCCGCGCGATCTTCGCCACGATATCCTCGACCTGAGGCACGTCGATGCGTTTCACACGCTTCTCTACCGGCTGCAGGCGCTGGTAGGCACCCGCCTCGTCGATCACGTCGATGGCCTTGTCCGGCATGTGCCGGTCATTGATGTAGCGCGATGCCAGCTCGGCGGCTGCACGCAGCGCCTCATCGGTGTACTCGATGCCATGGTGCGCTTCAAAGCGCCCCTTGAGCCCGCGCAGGATGCCAATGGTGTCTTCTACCGAAGGCTCGGACACATCCACTTTCTGGAAGCGGCGCGCCAGGGCGCGGTCTTTTTCGAAGATCCCGCGGAATTCCTGGAACGTGGTCGAACCGATGCAACGGATATCGCCCGAAGACAGCAGCGGCTTGAGCAGGTTCGACGCATCCATCACCCCACCGGAAGCCGCACCGGCACCGATGATGGTGTGGATTTCGTCAATGAACAGGATCGCCTGCGGGCGTTTTTTCAGCTCGCCGAGCAACGCCTTGAAGCGCTTCTCGAAATCGCCACGGTACTTGGTCCCGGCGAGCAATGCGCCCAGGTCAAGGGAGTAGACGACGCTGTTGGCCAGCAGGTCGGGCACCTGGTTATCAACAATGCGTTTGGCCAGGCCTTCGGCAATCGCGGTTTTACCCACGCCTGCCTCACCGACCAACAACGGGTTGTTCTTGCGGCGACGCGCCAGGATCTGCGCCACGCGCTCAACTTCCAGCTCACGCCCCACCAGCGGATCGATCCGCCCCTGGCGCGCCAGTTCGTTGAGGTTGCTGGCATAAGCGTCCAGCGGGTTGCTCGAAGAAGAAGACTCACCGCCCTCGTCATCCTGCATATCCTGCTCACCTTCCGAGTGATCGCCATGCCCCGGCACCTTGGAAATGCCATGGGCGATGTAGTTGACGACGTCAATGCGGGCAACGCTTTGCTGCTTTAGCAGGAATACGGCCTGGCTTTCCTGCTCGCTGAAGATCGCCACGAGCACATTGGCCCCTGTGACTTCGCGCTTGCCGGAGCTCTGTACGTGGAAAACGGCACGCTGCAGTACCCGCTGGAAGCCCAGGGTTGGCTGGGTCTCGCGGTCCTCATCATGAACGGGGATCAACGGCGTGGTGGAGTCGATAAACTCCTGCAGGTCATGCTTGAGTTTGTCGAGATTGGCACCACACGCACGCAGTACGGTGGCGGCAGCTTCGTTATCCAAAAGTGCCAGCAGCAGGTGTTCGACGGTCATGAATTCATGACGCTTCGAACGGGCCTCCTTGAAGGCAAGATTGAGGGTGACTTCGAGCTCGCGGTTTAACATAGCTTCACCTCATACCCAAGTGGTCGGAGTTAACCGTCCTTCTCGATTTCACAGAGTAGCGGATGCTGGCTTTCCCTGGCGTACTGGTTGACCTGCATGGCCTTTGTCTCGGCGATGTCGCGGGTAAACACTCCACATACTGCCCGTCCTTCTGTGTGAACGGCCAGCATTACCTTGGTCGCCAACTCGCGGTTCAGGTTAAAAAACACCTCGAGTACTTCGACGACGAAATCCATCGGTGTGTAGTCATCATTGAACAAAACCACCTTGTACATCGGCGGCGCCTGTAAAGCAGGCTTGGCCTCCTGGACAGCAATGCCTGCAGAACCGTCGTCGTCTTCTTGATGATCCGGGCGATCCTGATTGAATGTTAGTCGAATCTGGCTGATTGCATGCATGGAAAGAAAGGTTCGTCAGTGGTTCAAATACAGTGGTGGGGGCGACCTGTCAGAATTTCAACTCTGACCGACTGGTCGCCTTGACTATCGGCAAATCAGTGTTACAACCAATAGAACCCACAGTGGGTAAAAAAGGTCCGCGCAGTCAACCTTATTTATTCGGGTTAGGACGGATAAACTGGATGATACTCCAGTGATGGAGTCTGGTGCAGAGGGATATGGGCATGGCGAGCGGTAAGGTCAAGTGGTTCAACAATGCCAAGGGTTACGGCTTCATCAACGAAGACGACAAGACTGACGACCTATTTGCGCATTACTCGGCTATCCAAATGGATGGCTACAAGACACTAAAGGCAGGGCAACCGGTTTCCTTCGACATCATTCAGGGACCCAAGGGCTTGCACGCAGTGAATATCAGCGCTCCAGTCAGCGCCACTACCCCCAAAGAGGGCGTCGCTCAAAAATCAAAAAGACAACTGGCCTGATCAGCCACTGAGCAAACGCTCTAAAAAAAACCGGCCCATAAGGCCGGTTTTTTACGCCTCTGTATCAGCTTACATATGCGAAATCAGCGCATCCCCGAACGCCGACGACGACAGCAACTTGGCGCCGTCCATCAAGCGGTGGAAGTCATAGGTCACGGTCTTGGCCGAAATTGCGCCGTTGGTGCCCTTGATGATCAGGTCGGCCGCTTCGGTCCAGCCCATGTGGCGCAACATCATTTCCGCCGACAGGATCAGCGAACCCGGGTTGACCTGGTCCTTGCCGGCATACTTCGGCGCAGTACCGTGGGTGGCTTCGAACATCGCCACGGTGTCGGACAGGTTGGCGCCCGGCGCAATACCGATACCGCCCACTTCCGCCGCCAGGGCGTCGGACAGATAGTCACCGTTAAGATTAAGGGTGGCGATCACGTCGTATTCCGCCGGGCGCAGCAGGATCTGCTGGAGCATGGCGTCGGCAATGGCGTCCTTGACCACCACATTCTTGCCGGTGCGCGGGTTCTTGAATTGCATCCACGGGCCGCCATCCAACAGGGTCGCACCGAACTCTTCGGCCGCCACTTCGTAGGCCCACTCCTTGAAGGCACCTTCGGTGAACTTCATGATGTTGCCTTTGTGCACAATGGTCAGCGAGTCGCGGTCGTTATCCACGACATACTGCAAGGCCTTGCGCGCCAGGCGCTTGGTGCCTTCCAGGGACACCGGCTTGATGCCGATCCCGCAGTTCTGGTCGAAACGGATCTTGGTGACGCCCATCTCTTCCTTCAGGAACTTGATGACCTTGATCGCTTCCGGGGAGCCGGCTTTCCACTCGATGCCGGCGTAAATATCCTCGGAGTTCTCGCGGAAGATGGTCATGTCCACATCGCCTGGCTTCTTGACCGGGCTTGGCACGCCTTCGAACCAGCGCACCGGGCGCAGGCACACGTAAAGGTCGAGCTGTTGGCGCAGGGCCACGTTCAGCGAACGGATACCGCCACCGACTGGGGTGGTCAGCGGGCCCTTGATGGAAACCACGTAGTCCTTGACCGCATCCAGGGTTTCCTGGGGCAGCCAGGTGTCCTGGTCGTAAACCTGGGTGGCCTTTTCGCCGGCATACACCTCCATCCAGGAGATTTTGCGCTTGCCGCCATAAGCCTTGTTAACAGCTGCATCGACCACCTTGATCATCACCGGGCTGATGTCGACGCCAATACCGTCACCCTCGATGAAGGGGATGATCGGGTTGTCAGGAACATTGAGAGAATGGTCTGCATTGACGGTGATTTTGTCGCCGACTGCCGGAACCTGAATCTTCTTGTATCCCATGCTGAACTCCATCTATGGATTGAACATCTGGCTGCGTTCGAGCCTACTCCAGATAAATGAGGACTGAAACCTCAGGCCCTGCACATTTGCGTCGAAAACAGCACATTTAGCGGCCTACAAGCTTGAAAGCAAAGGGAAAAGCGCCAATCTTGAGCACATCATGCGACTTTAGGCGCAACCCGCTGCCTGCGACCTTTAGACCAATGGACGACACACCTTTTGTATGAAGGCTCGGCGTAAGCATAGCGACCTATGTATAATGCCGCCGCTGACCAAAGAGTCACGACGGCCGACCGCTCTAGACAGACGCCCTCCGCCAGAAAAGCCGAGCTACTACAGTAGCTCACCCGCTTGACGCTCGACTGATGCAACCCAACATCACCGCGAAGAAACTTCGACATTTCGCTCATGGATGACTTTGAACGAACGCGCTTTACCCGGCGCATCTCGAGTTTCTGCGCATGCTTTCAGCAAAGAAGAGAGTTAATCCGAATATGCCCACCCGCTCGAAGATCATCTACACCTTCACCGACGAAGCACCAGCCCTCGCCACCTATTCACTGCTGCCTATCGTAGAGGCCTTCACCGCTTCCGCTGATATTGCCGTGGAAACCCGCGACATTTCCCTGGCCGCGCGCATCCTCGCAAGCTTCCCCGAGCAACTGGGCGCCAAGGCCGTGCCGGACCACCTCGCCGAACTGGGCGACCTGGCCGTTACCCCTGAAGCCAACATCATCAAGCTGCCGAACATCAGTGCCTCGACCCCTCAGCTGCAAGCTGCGATCAAGGAACTGCAGGCCCAGGGCTACGCCCTGCCGGACTACCCGGAAACCGTAACCACCGACGCGGAAAAAGAAACCCGTGCACGTTACGACAAGGTCAAGGGCAGCGCCGTGAACCCGGTACTGCGCGAAGGCAACTCCGACCGCCGCGCCCCGCTGTCGGTCAAGAACTACGCTCGCAAGCACCCGCACAAAATGGGTGCCTGGGCTGCCGACTCCAAGTCCCACGTTGCCCACATGAGCAACGGCGACTTCTACGGCAGCGAGAAAGCCGTTCAGATCGAAGGCGCTGATGCCGTCAAGATCGAACTGATCGCCAAGGACGGTACTGCTACCGTCCTGAAGGAAAAAACCAGCGTACAAGCTGGCGAGATCATCGACACCGCCGTGCTGAGCAAGAAAGCCCTGCGCAGCTTCATCGCCGCTGAAATCGAAGACGCCAAGAAACAAGGCGTGCTGCTGTCGGTTCACCTGAAAGCCACCATGATGAAGGTTTCCGACCCGATCATGTTCGGCCAGATCGTTGCCGAGTTCTATAAAGACGCACTGGCCAAGCACGCTGTGGTGCTGGAGCAGATCGGCTTCAACCTGAACAACGGCATCGGCGACCTGTACGCTCGCATCAAGGCCCTGCCGGCCGATCAGCAAGCGCAGATCGAAGCCGACATCCAGGCGGTATACGCTGCTCGCCCTTCCCTGGCGATGGTCAACTCCGACAAAGGCATCACCAACCTGCACGTGCCGAGCGACGTCATCGTCGACGCATCGATGCCTGCCATGATCCGTGACTCCGGCAAGATGTGGGGCACCGACGGCCAGCTGCACGACACCAAGGCGGTGATCCCGGATCGCTGCTACGCCACTATCTACCAGGCAGTGATCGAAGACTGCAAGGCCAATGGCGCCTTCGACCCAACCACCATGGGCAGCGTGCCAAACGTTGGCCTGATGGCGAAAAAAGCCGAAGAGTACGGCTCCCACGACAAGACCTTCCAGATCAAGGCTGACGGCGTAGTCCGCGTCACCGACAGCAAGGGCAACCTGCTGATGGAACAGGCTGTTGAAGCCGGCGACATCTTCCGCATGTGCCAGACCAAAGACGCGCCGATCCAGGACTGGGTCAAACTGGCCGTCAACCGCGCCCGCGCCAGCAACACCCCGGCCATCTTCTGGCTGGACCCACAGCGCGCGCACGATGGCGTCGTGGTCGAGAAAGTTCAGGCTTACCTGAAAGACCACAACACCGAAGGCCTGGACATCCGCATCATGTCGCCGGTCGACGCGATGAAGTTCACCCTGGAGCGTACCCGCAAGGGCCTGGACACCATCTCGGTGACCGGCAACGTTCTGCGCGACTACCTGACCGACCTGTTCCCGATCATGGAACTGGGCACCAGCGCCAAGATGCTGTCGATCGTGCCGCTGATGAACGGTGGCGGCCTGTTCGAAACCGGCGCTGGCGGCTCGGCTCCGAAGCACGTGCAGCAACTGGTTGAAGAGAACTTCCTGCGCTGGGATTCCCTGGGCGAGTTCCTCGCCCTGGCCGCATCCCTCGAACATTTGGGTGTGACGTACAACAACCCGAAAGCCCTGGTACTATCCAAGACCCTGGACCAGGCCACCGGCCAGTTCCTCGACAACAACAAGTCGCCATCGCGCAAAGTCGGCAACATCGACAACCGCGGCAGCCACTTCTACCTGGCGCTGTACTGGGCTCAAGCCCTGGCGGCCCAGACCGAAGACACTGCATTGCAAGCGCAGTTTGGCGAACTGGCCAAGACCCTGACCGCGAATGAGGCAACCATCGTTGCCGAGCTCAACGCTGTCCAGGGCAAGCCAGTGGACATCGGTGGCTACTACGCACCGAACGCCGAGCTGACCAGCAAGGCCATGCGCCCAAGCGCCACCCTCAACGCGGCAATCGCTGCGCTGGTGTAAGGTTGTAAGGATGCAAAGAAGCCCCGGCCCTGTGCCGGGGTTTCTGTTTCTGGACATGGCGCTTTTATTGAAGAAACCCAATCAAAATGTGGGAGCGGGCTTGCTCGCGAATGCGGTGGATCAGTCAATACCTCTTTAACTGACACGCCGTATTCGCGAGCAAGCCCGCTCCCACACTGAATGCAATCGCGCCTGAAGACAGCGTTACACCTTGAATCGAGGCACTTTATGACCTGGCTACCTCACATCACCGTCGCCACCATCGTCGAAGACAACGGCCGCTTCCTGATGGTCGAAGAACTCAAGGGCGGCCGCGCCGTGCTCAACCAGCCCGCCGGTCACCTCGACCCGAACGAAACCCTGACCGAGGCCGCCGTGCGCGAAACCCTCGAAGAGACCGGCTGGGACGTCGAAGCCACCGGGGTTGTAGGGATTTACCTGTACACCGCTCCCAGCAATGGCGTGACCTATCAGCGCGTATGCTTCATCGCCAAGGCCCTGCAACACCACCCGGACTACCCACTGGACGACGGTATTCTGCGCGCCCGCTGGCTGACCCGTGACGAATTGATGGCCCTGCGCGAAGACTGGCGCAGCGAGCTGATTATCCGCTGCATCGACGATTATCTGGCCGGCCAGCGCCACAGCCTCGAATTGATCCGCCCTTCTCTTTAGCCTTGCAGACGCGAGCCTGCTAGAATCGCGTCCTTTTTAAAGACTCCCGTTGAAATCCTATGCGTGATCCAGCCCCTTCTGACACACAAAAGAAGCGCGTCATCGTCGGTATGTCCGGCGGCGTGGATTCTTCCGTTTCCGCCGTTCTGCTCATGGAGCAGGGTTATGAGGTGGAAGGCCTGTTCATGAAGAACTGGGAAGAAGACGATGGAACGGAATATTGCACCGCCATGGACGACTTGGCGGATGCCCAGGCCGTCTGCGACAAAATCGGCATCAAGCTGCACACCGCCAACTTCGCCGCCGAGTACTGGGACAACGTGTTCGAGCACTTCCTGGCCGAATACAAGGCCGGTCGCACGCCGAACCCGGACATCCTGTGTAACCGCGAGATCAAGTTCAAGGCGTTCCTCGACTACGCGATGATCCTCGGTGCCGATCTGATTGCTACTGGCCACTACGTGCGCCGTCGCGACATCGATGGCCGCACCGAGCTGCTCAAGGGCCTGGACGCCAACAAGGACCAGAGCTACTTCCTGCACGCCGTCGGCGGCGAACAGATCGCCAAGACACTGTTCCCGGTGGGCGAGCTGGAAAAGCCCGAAGTGCGCGCCATTGCCGAGAAACACGGCCTGGCCACCGCCAAGAAGAAGGATTCCACCGGGATCTGCTTTATCGGCGAGCGCCGTTTCAGCGACTTCCTCAAACAGTACCTGCCGGCGCAACCGGGCGAGATCAAGACCACCGAAGGCGAGATCATCGGCCGTCACCACGGCTTGATGTACCACACCATCGGCCAGCGCCAGGGCCTGGGCATCGGCGGCTTGAAAGACGCCGGCGAAGAGCCGTGGTACGTGCTGGTCAAGGACCTCGAGCACAACGAGCTGATCGTGGGCCAGGGCAATGACCACCCATGGCTGTTCTCCCGTGCCCTGCTGGCCTCGGACATCTACTGGGTCAACCCGGTGGACCTCAGCAGCCCGCGCCGCCTCACGGCCAAAGTGCGCTATCGCCAGAGCGACCAGCCCTGCACCCTGGAAAAAACCGCCACCGGCTATCGCGCCACCTTCGACGACCCGCAGCGCGCCGTAACACCGGGCCAATCGGTAGTGTTCTATGACGGAGAGATTTGCCTGGGGGGCGGTGTGATCGAAGTTGCCGAACCCTGGAGCAGCCAGGCATGAGCCCGACCCAGGAGCAACTGACGGCACTGGGCGGCGTGTTTCTCGCCGCGGTGCTGGTGGACAAGATCGCCAAGACCGGCCAGGTCACCGAGGCCGGCCTGACCTGCATGCTCGGCAGCCTGCTGATCCGCGACCCGAAGGACACCCTGGAAGTGTACGGCGGCGACGACCTGGCCCTGCGCGAAGGTTATCGCGCACTGGTCGGCGCCCTCGAGCGCGACCCAAGCACCTTGCAGCGCGAGCCGCTGCGCTACGCCCTGTCGATGCTCGGCCTGGAGCGTCAATTGGCCAAGCGCGACGACCTGCTGGACACCATCGGCAAGCGCCTGCCGCAGATCCAGTCCCAGGTCGAGCATTTTGGCCCGGCCCACGAAAACGTGATCGCAGCCTGTGGCGCCCTGTACCAGGACACCCTGAGCACCTTGCGCCAGCGGATCCAGGTGCACGGCGATATGCGCAACCTGCAACAACCGAACAACGCCTCGAAAATCCGCGCCCTGCTGTTGGCCGGTATTCGTTCGGCGCGGTTATGGCGCCAATTGGGCGGTCATCGCTGGCAGTTGGTGGTCAGCCGACGCAAATTGCTGAAAGAGCTTTACCCGTTGATGCGCAACGAATAAGTCGCAGCAACCGATTTTTTTATAGCCCCACGCGTAATACGCCGGTCAGTTGGCAACGGACCGGCGGATTTTTTCATGTATGATACGCGCCCCATTTCGTTGCCCGACTGTCCGAGAACACCCCATGCAGCTTTCTTCGCTCACTGCGGTTTCCCCTGTTGACGGCCGCTACGCCGGCAAAACCCAGGCCCTGCGCCCTATTTTCAGCGAATACGGCTTGATCCGTGCTCGTGTTCTGGTTGAAGTGCGCTGGCTCCAGCGCCTGGCCGCTCACCCTGGCATCAGCGAAGTGCCGGCGTTCTCTGCCGAAGCCAACGCTGTGCTGAACGCCCTGGCGGAAAACTTCGCTCTGGAGCACGCCGAGCGTGTCAAAGAGATCGAGCGCACCACCAACCACGACGTTAAAGCCATCGAATACCTGCTCAAAGAGCAAGCGGCCAAGCTGCCGGAACTGGCCAAGGTCAGCGAGTTCATCCACTTTGCCTGCACCAGCGAGGACATCAACAACCTGTCCCACGCCCTGATGCTGCGCGAAGGCCGTGATGACGTGATGCTGCCACTGATGCGCCAGACTGCCGACGCCATCCGCGAACTGGCGATCCGTTTCGCCGACGTTCCGATGCTGTCGCGCACCCACGGCCAGCCGGCTTCGCCGACCACCCTGGGTAAAGAACTGGCCAACGTGGTGTACCGCCTGGAGCGCCAGATCGCTCAAGTCGCGGCCGTACCGCTGCTGGGCAAGATCAACGGCGCCGTAGGCAACTACAACGCCCACCTGTCGGCCTATCCTGAGATCGACTGGGAAGAAAACGCCCGCGCCTTCATCGAAGACGAACTGGGCCTGGGTTTCAACCCGTACACCACGCAAATCGAACCCCACGACTACATCGCCGAGCTGTTCGACGCGATTGCGCGCTTCAATACCATCCTGATCGACTTCGATCGCGATATCTGGGGCTACATCTCCCTGGGCTACTTCAAGCAGCGCACCATTGCCGGCGAAATCGGTTCATCGACCATGCCGCACAAGGTCAACCCGATCGACTTCGAAAACTCCGAAGGCAACCTCGGGATCGCCAACGCCCTGTTCCAGCACCTGGCCAGCAAGTTGCCAATCTCCCGCTGGCAGCGCGACCTGACCGACTCCACCGTACTGCGCAACCTCGGCGTGGGCTTCGCCCACAGCGTGATCGCGTACGAAGCCAGCCTCAAAGGCATCAGCAAACTGGAGCTCAACGAGCAGAAGATCGCCGCCGACCTGGACGCTTGCTGGGAAGTCCTGGCCGAGCCGATCCAGACCGTGATGCGCCGCTACAACATCGAAAACCCGTACGAGAAGCTCAAAGAGCTGACCCGCGGCAAGGGCATCACCTCCGAAGCGCTGCAAACTTTCATTGACGGCCTGGACATGCCAGCCGCCGCCAAGGCCGAGCTGAAACTGCTCACCCCGGCCAACTACATCGGCAACGCTGTGGCTCAAGCCAAACGCATCTGATAGAAGCTTGACCCCTTGAGACGCCCGGCAGCGCCGGGCGTTTTTATTCCCGTCTGAAAAGTGCTTTTTTTCAATAGGTTACACATGAATCCTGACATTCCTCTTCAACTTCTGGGCGGCATCACGGCACGGGAATTCCTGCGCGACTACTGGCAGAAAAAACCCCTGCTGATCCGCCAGGCCATCCCTGACTTCGAAAGCCCGATCGACGCCGACGAACTGGCCGGCCTGGCGCTGGAAGAAGAAGTCGAGTCGCGCCTGATCATCGAACACGGCGAACGCCCGTGGGAGTTGCGCCGCGGCCCGTTCGCCGAAGATGCCTTCAGCACCCTGCCCGAGCGCGAGTGGACCCTGCTGGTGCAGGCGGTCGACCAGTTCGTGCCGGAAGTGGCCGAACTGCTGGAAAACTTCCGCTTCCTGCCAAGCTGGCGCATTGACGATGTGATGATCAGCTACGCCGCCCCGGGTGGCAGCGTGGGCCCGCACTTCGACAACTACGACGTGTTCCTGCTGCAAGGTTCCGGCAAGCGCAACTGGAAGATCGGCCAGATGTGCAACTCCGAAAGCCCCCTGCTGCAACACGCGGACCTGCGCATCCTCGCTGAATTCGAAGAGACCGCCGAATGGGTGCTGGAACCGGGCGACATGCTCTACCTGCCGCCCCGCCTGGCCCACTGCGGCGTGGCCGTGGATGATTGCATGACCTACTCCGTAGGCTTCCGCGCCCCGAGCGCCGCTGAAGTGCTGACCCACTTCACCGACTTCCTCAGCCAGTACCTGACTGACGAAGAGCGCTACACCGACGCCGATGCCCAGCCGGTCAGCGACCCGCACCAGATCCAGGGCGACGCCCTCGACCGCCTGAAAAGCCTGCTGGCCGAGCACATGAGCGACGAGCGCATGCTGCTGACCTGGTTCGGCCAGTTCATGACCGAGCCGCGCTACCCGGAACTGGTCGCCGGCCCGGAAGTGGAAGAAGAAGACCTGCTGGGCAGCCTGGAAAACGGCGCCGTGCTGATCCGCAACCCGAGCGCCCGCCTGGCCTGGTCCGAAGTCGACGACGACCTGCTGCTGTTCGCCAGCGGCCAGAGCCGCCTGTTGCCGGGCAAGCTGCGGGAACTGCTGAAGCTGGTGTGCGCCGCCGACGCCCTGCACATCGACAACCTCGGCCCATGGCTGGCGGATGAAGATGGCTGCGCCCTGCTGTGGGAACTGGTCAAGCAAGGGAGCCTGGGGTTTGCCGATGAATAAGATTCACGTAAGTGTCGCGGACTGGCAAAAGGATATCGCCGAGATACGGCGCATTCGTGAAGCGGTATTTATCGCTGAACAATCGGTTCCACCGGAGCTGGAATGGGATGCAGACGACGCGAGTGCCGTGCATTTCCTGGCGTTCGAAGGCGACTTTCCCATCGGTACTGCACGCCTGCTGCCTACCGGCGAGATCGGCCGCGTGTCGGTTCTCAAGGACTGGCGCGGCCTGAAGGTCGGCGACAAGCTGATGGAAGCGGTGATCGGCGTGGCCGAGAAACGCGGCCAGACCCGGCAGATCCTCAGTGCACAGGTCCATGCGGCGCCATTTTATGAGCGCCTGGGCTTCAAGATTGTCAGCGATGAGTTCCTGGAAGTCGGGATTCCTCACGTTGATATGGTGCGCGAGGGCTGATCCGAGACCGCGCCGCGCCCTTCGCAGGCAAGCCAGCTCCCACATTCGATCCAGTACATCCTTTGGAATGAGGTCAAATGTGGGAGCGGGCTTGCTCGCGAAGGCGCCATCAGCAACACCTCAAAAGGCCCTGCCATCCCCCGATGCCAGGGCCTTTTGCCGTCCAGGATTCAACTTGCACCCCGCCAGGCCGACAAACTGGCAATATCTAGCCTAAATGACTCGCAGAGATAACGGACATGTCCCTACGCACCCTGCTCACCCTGTTGCTCCTGGCCACCAGTTTCTCGGTGATGGCCGCCACCGAAGTCGTGCCCCTGAGCAACCGCACCAGCGCCGACCTGCTGCCGGTGGCGCAGAACTTTATCGGCAAGGACGGCACCGTCAGCGCCTACGGCAACCAATTGATCGTGAATGCCGAGCCCGACAAGATCCAGGGCCTGCGCGCCCTGCTCGCGCAACTGGATACGCCTTCCAAACGCCTGTTGATCACCGTCGACACCAACGAAAACAACCAGCAGAGCAACGGCAACAATCAAACACAGGTCATCACCTACAGCACCGAAAGCCGTGACGGCGGGATCCAGCAGATCCAGGCCAGCGAAGGCGTGCCCGCGCTGATCCAGGTCGGCCAGAGCGTGCCCCTCACCACCACCCAGCCCGATGCCTACGGCCGCCCGCAGAACCAGACCCAGTATCGCAACGTAACCCAGGGCTTTTACGTGACGGCCAGCGTCACCGGCGAGACCGTTCACCTGAGCATCAGTACCAATCGTGACCGCATGAGCCAGGAACGTCCCGATGTAGTGAACGTGCAAAGTACCGACACAACTGTCAGCGGACGCCTGGGCGAGTGGATCACCCTGGCCGGTATCAACCGCCAGACCCAGGCCGACAAAACCACTACAACCCGCAGCTACTCTACTCAAGGGCGCGATGACCTGACATTGCGGGTCAAAGTCGACACGCTGAACTGAAGCACCAAAAACTGACTGGCGAGTCGTATTAGACCAAAGATGTAGTGCTTGAAAAAAAGCACTACAAAACATTTGACGATCCAAAAAAGCATGGGCATGATGGCCTCGCTCCCGCTAATCAGGGGCCCTGGCAAGGGCCTTCGGATCGTCGCTCAAAGCCACCCACCTGAGCCGATTCGTGTCTGTACCGCCCACAAGGTGTGTTTGACGAGGTTGCGACTGGAACGAAGTTGTCCCGAGGGACGGAAGCTAACCAGGTAACCCGGCAACACACTGATGGATCGTACAAAGGCCCACGACGCCCGAAGACTGTTCGCAGTTCGCCCTTACCTGCTCAACTCCCCCTTGAGCCACTCGTTCATCCCGTCGCCTTCCCCGCCGAGCCTGACTTGACCGCCTAAGCTTCTGGTCAGCGAGCAGCCATAACCACGCACTGATACGTGGCTGGCAAATGGAATTTTCCACCTAGACCTATGCGACGAGGTTTTTCCCCATGGCACTGACACGCGAACAGCAAATTGCAGCCCTTGAAAAAGACTGGGCTGAAAACCCACGCTGGAAAGGCGTGACCCGCGCTTATTCCGCTGCTGACGTCGTCCGCCTGCGTGGCTCGGTTCAACCTGAGCACACCTTTGCAAAACTCGGCGCCGAGAAGCTGTGGAAGCTGGTCACCCAGGGTGCCAAGCCGTCCTTCCGTCCCGAAAAAGATTTCGTCAACTGCATGGGCGCCCTGACTGGCGGCCAAGCGGTTCAACAGGTCAAAGCCGGTATCCAGGCGATCTACCTGTCTGGCTGGCAAGTGGCAGCGGACAACAACTCCGCTGAATCCATGTACCCCGACCAATCGCTGTACCCGGTGGACTCCGTGCCAACCGTGGTCAAGCGCATCAACAACTCGTTCCGCCGTGCCGACCAGATCCAGTGGAAAGCCGGTAAAGGCCCGGGCGATGAAGGCTACATCGACTACTTCGCACCGATCGTTGCAGACGCTGAAGCCGGTTTCGGTGGCGTACTGAACGCCTACGAGCTGATGAAGAGCATGATCGAGGCAGGCGCTGCCGGCGTTCACTTCGAAGACCAGCTGGCTTCGGTGAAGAAATGCGGCCACATGGGCGGCAAGGTACTGGTTCCAACCCAGGAAGCTGTTCAAAAGCTGACGGCTGCTCGTCTGGCTGCTGACGTTGCTGGCACTCCGACCATCATCCTGGCCCGTACCGATGCCAACGCGGCTGATTTGCTGACCTCGGATTGCGACCCGTACGACCAGCCGTTCGTGACTGGCGAACGTACCCAGGAAGGTTTCTATAAAGTGCGCGCCGGTCTCGACCAGGCGATCGCTCGTGGCCTGGCCTACGCGCCGTACGCCGACCTGATCTGGTGCGAAACTGCCAAGCCGGACCTCGACGAAGCCCGCCGCTTTGCCGAAGCCATCAAGAAGGAATACCCGGATCAACTGCTGTCCTACAACTGCTCGCCTTCCTTCAACTGGAAGAAGAACCTGGACGACGCGACCATCGCCAAGTTCCAGCGTGAACTGTCTGCCATGGGCTACAAGCACCAATTCATCACCCTGGCCGGCATTCACAACATGTGGCACAGCATGTTCAACCTGGCGCACGACTACGCCCGCAACGACATGACTGCCTACGTGAAGCTGCAGGAACAAGAGTTCGCTGATGCTGCCAAGGGTTACACCTTTGTGGCGCACCAGCAGGAAGTGGGCACCGGTTACTTCGACGACATGACCACCGTGATCCAGGGCGGCACCTCGTCCGTGACTGCGCTGACCGGTTCGACCGAAGAAGAGCAGTTCCACTAAGTACTGAGTACACGGCCACTGCGGCCCCACGGAAGACCTAACCGCAGTGCCGCACAGTAATCACGCCCCGACTGGTTCGGGGCGTTTTTTTTGCACTGATGAAACCCTGCCTGACACAACACAGATCAAAATGTGGGAGCGGGCTTGCTCGCGAATGCGGTGTATCAGTCAACAGATTCATTGGCTGACCCACTGC
>NZ_JBSVWQ010000139.1:0-15853 GCF_054071215.1 Pseudomonas sp. SDO5522_S412
CCCGGCTTTTTTGGGGCCGCTTCGCGACCCAGCGGGAGCAAGCTCCCTCGCCACAATGAGGGGGGCGTACTTTTGCCGTTGCGATGAGTAAGGTTAGGCCCGGGGTGGTCGCGGAATCCTCACGCAGAGTTAAACAATTCGTGATAACTACACTGTTGCAAAAGCCGCACAATGCGCGAATCAAGAAGACAGGTTTTTATCAATGGATCAGCCCAAACGTGTCCTGGTGGTCGAGGACGATGCCCATATTGCCGATTTGATCTGCCTGCACCTGCGGGACGAGCAGTTCGAGGTGGTTCACAGTGCCGATGGTGACGAAGGCCTGCGCCTGCTGGAGCAAGGCGGCTGGGATGCGTTGATCCTTGACCTGATGCTGCCCGGCGTCGACGGCCTGGAGATCTGCCGGCGGGCCCGGGCGATGACGCGCTACACGCCGATCATTATCACCAGTGCCCGCTCCAGCGAGCTGCATCGCATCCTCGGCCTGGAACTGGGGGCGGATGACTACCTGGCCAAGCCGTTTTCCATGCCGGAGCTGGTGGCGCGGGTCAAGGCGCTGCTGCGCCGGGTCGACGCCATGGCGCGCAACTTGAAGATGGACGCCGGCAGCCTCGACCTCGGCCAGTTGTTCATCAACCCGCTGACCCGTGACGCCACCCTGCAAGGCCAGCGGCTGGACCTCACGCCCCGGGAATTCGACCTGCTGTACTTTTTCGCCCGCCAACCGGGCAAGGTATTCTCGCGCATGGACCTGCTCAACGCCGTGTGGGGCTACAGCCACGAAGGTTACGAACACACCGTCAATACCCATATCAACCGCCTGCGGGCCAAGGTCGAGGCCGATCCGGCCAACCCGGCGCGCATCCTCACGGTGTGGGGCCGTGGCTACAAGTTTGCCGAGCAATCGGCATGAGGCTGACCCTTACCCAGCGCCTGTCCCTGGTGTTCGCGCTGTTGCTGCTGATTTGCAGCGGCACGTCGGCCTGGCTGCAAGTGCGCTCCAACCACATGCATGAACTGGAAGTGGTGCAAGGCCTGTCCCGCGACCTCGCCGCGCACATCGCCCGGGATACGCAGTTGATGGACGCCGACGGTCTCAAGCCGGACGCGGTGCGCAACCTGTTCAGCCAGTTGATGCTGGTAAACCCGAGTGTCGAGGTGTACCTGCTGGACATTAACGGGCGCGTGGTCGGCAACGCTGCGCCCAGCGGCCACCTGCGCCGCGACCAGGTCAACCTGGAACCGGTGCGCCGTTTCCTCAGCGGCGCGATGCTGCCGATCCTCGGCGACGACCCGCGCAGCGTCGACGGCCTCAAGGTGTTCAGCGCCGCGCCGCTGCGGGTCAACGGCCAGCAGGCCGGCTACCTGTATGTGGTGCTGCTGGGCGAAGCCCATGATGTGTTCGACGCCCGGGATGCCACCGGCATGGCACTGAACATTGCCCTGTGGTCCATCGCCCTGGTGGCATTGTTGTGCTTGCTCGCGGGTTTGACCGCGTTCGCCTGGATCACCCGGCCCTTGCGGCAACTGACCGAGAAGGTCGGCCAGTTCGACATCAACGGCGCACCGAAAGTCCCGCAGGCCGTGGCGCCCGAGGTTGCCAGCCAGGATGAAATCGCCGTGCTCGACCACGCCTTCGTGCAGATGGAGAACCGCCTGGGTGAACAGTGGCGCGCCATCACCCACCAAGAGCAGGAACGCCGGGAGATGGTCGCGAATATTTCCCATGACCTGCGCACACCGTTGGCCTCCTTGCATGGCTACCTGGAAACCCTGTCCCTGAAAGACGCCAGCCTGACCCCGCAGGAACGCCGGCGTTACCTGGGCATCGCCCTCGACCAGAGCCGCAAGGTCGGCGGGCTGGCCCAGTCGCTGCTGGAACTGGTACGCCTGGAACACGGGTTTGTACAGCCGGTCATCGAAGGCTTTTCGTTACCCGACCTGGTGCAGGACATCTTCCAGAAGTTCGAACTGACCGCGGAAGCCCGGGCGATCACCCTCACCGCCAGCCTGCCGCCGGTGGTGCCAACCGTATTGGCCGACCTGGGCCTGATCGAACGGGTACTCACCAACCTGCTGGATAACGCCCTGCGCCATACCCCGCCCAATGGCGAAGTTGAAGTGACCCTGGCCCCCAAGTCCGGTTTTGTTGAAGTCACGGTGAGCGACAGCGGCCCCGGGATTTCGGCGGATCTGCGCGAAGGTCTGTTCCTGCGCGCCTTCACCATTGGTGGGGCTCGACGCGATGGCGGCCTGGGCTTGCGCATCGTGCACCGGATCCTGCAACTGCACGGTCAGGAAATCCGCCTGATCGATGTGCCAGGACGCGGCGCGACGTTCACGTTCGCCCTAGAAACCCGAGCAGCAGTTCGTTGACCTTGGGCCCCTGCTCGTTCTGAATCCAGTGGCCGCAGTTGGCCAGGACGCTTTGTTGCAGGTTCGGCACGACGTCGGGCATGCGCTTGAGGGTGTGGGCTTCGAACACGCCGACCGGGTCGCGGTCGCCGATCAGGAACAGCGTCGGTTGCAGCACCTGCCTGCCGGCGAGGAACTCGGTGCGCTGCCAGTTGCGTTCGAAGTTGCGGTACCAGTTCAACGGGCCACGAAAGCCGTCATTGGCGAAGGTCTGAACATACACGTCGAGGTCCTGCTGGCTGCACCAGGCCGGGAGCGTACCGGGCAGCGGCACACCTTCCAGCAGCTTCGCGCTGGCGGGTTTCTTCTGCAGGAAAACGTCCTGGTCCTGCATGAACAGCCGTAATGTCCGCTCGATATCGGCATCCAGTTCCTTTTCAGCCACACCCGGGGCCTGGAAGTACAGGATGTAATTGAAGCGATCGGCGTACAGCTCGCGCATGATCTCGATCACCGGCCTGCGGGAGCGTCCGGCGAACGGTACCGACATCGTCACCAACTGGCTGACGCGCTCTGGCTCCAACAACGCCAGGTGCCAGGCCACCACGGCGCCCCAGTCATGGCCAATCATGACGACCCGGCGATGCCCGAACAGGTCCATGGCGCCCTGGATATCGGCGCACAGGGTCAGCAGGTCATAGTCGGCCACTTCCGGCGGCGCGCTGGATTGTCCATAGCCGCGCATTTCCGGGACAAACACCCGATAACCCTGGGCCACCAGCGCCGGAATCTGCTCGCGCCAGGAGTGCCAGCACTCGGGAAACCCATGCAGCAACCACACCGGCGGGCCGCTCTCGGGGCCGGCGATGTGCACGTTCAACTCAATGCCGTTGACCTCGACCTTCTGCTGCTGGGTTTCACTCATCACTGGGTTCCTTGTGTGGGGTTCGCTCGCGGTATTCCCGGGGAGAACAAGCCATCACGCGCTTGAAAGCATTGCTGAAAGCGCTGTCTGACTGATAACCCAGGGACTGGCCGATCGTGGACACGCTGTTGTCGCTGGCTTTCAAGGCCTGTACCGCCAGGTGCATACGCCAGCGGGACAGGTATTCCTGCGGTGCCAGCCCTACCCGTTGCTTGAAGTGCAAGGCGAAGGTGGAGCGGGATTGACTCGCCACGCCGGCCATTTCACTCAATGTCCAGCGCCGGGCGGGCGCTGCGTGAATTTCCCGCAGCACCGGGGCCAGCCTTGGATCCGTCAAGGCTCCCAGCCAGCCTGTGGTATGGGTGCCCATGGAAGATTGATAGAGCCGCAGGATTTGCACCAGCATCATTTGCGCCAAATGCTCGGTCATCAGCGCCGCTCCCTGCAACGGGCTGGCGTATTCCCGGGCCAGGCGATCCAGGCACCAACGCAACACGGCGGCCTGTTCGGAGTTGGCACTCACCCGCAACACCGGCGGCAGGCTGTCCAGCAACAACCGGGCGTCATCCCCGTAGATAAATCGTCCGCCGATCAAGAACAGATCCACCGTGGCACCCACCGTGGCGATGCCTCCCAGCGCATCGGCATACACCTCACGTGCATCGAGTCCTTCAGGGCACAGATTGCTGGACAGCCTCCACGGGCGTGCCTGGGTCAACAGGAAACAATCTCCCTCATACAAGCGTATCGGTACTGCCAGCCCTTCCACTTCCAGCCAGCAACTGCCCTCCACCACCGCGTTGAACTTGATGCCATCCGGCGCCGCAAAGTCAATGGCCCAGGTGCCCCCAGCCTTCAGGCCGGCGAAGGTCGAGCGATGGCTTTTTAACAGTGCCAGCACATCGGAAAGGGTATCCATAAAAGCTCCGGACGATCGCGACAGAAACACGGACTCTAGGGCATTCCGCGTCCGGGCTCCAGCGAGAGACTCTAGGCCTCCCATAAGGAGATCTTTCATGGCTGACAAACAAACCCCAATTGGCAGCGGCTTCGATGCCGGCACTACCGCCCAGCAAGCCTTGGCGGGCAGCGATTTGCGAGGCAAGACGGTGATTGTCACCGGTGGCTACTCCGGCATTGGCCTGGAAACGGTTCGCGTGTTGGTCGACGCGGGTGCGCAGGTGATCGTTCCCGCGCGGGATCCTGAAAAGGCCGAACGCAACCTCTCGGGCATCATCGGTGTTGAACACGCCAGCCTGGATTTACTCGACCCGATTTCCATCGACCGTTTTGCCGAAAACTTCCTCGCCAGCGACCGGGCATTGAACCTTCTGATCAATAGCGCCGGAATCATGGCCACACCACTGCAACGGGATACGCGAGGTTTCGAAGCGCAGTTCGCCACCAACCACCTGGGCCACTTCCAGCTAACCGCGCGGTTGTGGCCGGCGCTGCGTGAGGCTAATGGCGCACGAGTGGTTTCGGTATCATCCCTCGGCCATCGTCTCAGCCCTGTGCATTTCGATGACCCGCAATTTGAACACCGCCCCTATGACAAGTGGCTCGCCTACGGCCAATCAAAAACCGCCAACGCACTGTTCGCGGTAGCACTGGACCGACGAGGTAAAGCGGAGGGTGTGCGCGCATTTTCCGTGCACCCGGGGGAAATCCTCACCGACCTGATCCGCTACCTGGACAAGGACGACCTGGCATTCGTCGGCGCACTGGATGAGCACGGCAATATCCGCCGCGCCAGTCACTACAAGAGCCCCGAGCAAGGCGCCGCGACCTCGGTGTGGTGCGCTGTCAGCCCGCAACTGGAGGGCATGGGCGGACTCTACTGCGAAGATTGCGATGTGGCCGCTTCGTCGCAGGATGACACCAGCCGTAACGGCGTATGGCCCTGGGCTGTCGACCCGGAGCAGGCCGAACGCTTATGGGCAGTGAGTCAGCAGTTGTGCAATGTCACGTTGTAGTCCGGGACCCCAGCGTTCATATTTGGCAGTCATGCACTGCCAATGAGCGACCTGAACCATGCAGCCTCCTGCCAGATACCTCGTGCCCCTTGCCGCCTCCCTTTGCGCCACCCTCGCCTGCGCCGACAGCCACGACCCACTGCTCGCCAAGCGCGTGGATGCGGTGGTCGACAGCGCCATTGCCGACAATCGCCTGGTGGGCACCGTGGTGCTGGTGCTGCGGGACGGGCAGCTGGTTTATCACCGTGCTGCCGGCTTGGCGGACCGCGAAGACGGGCGCCCGATGACAGAGGACACGATCTTTCGCCTGGCATCGGTGACCAAACCGCTGGTATCCGCTGCCGCGATGCACCTGGTGGAACAAGGTCGCTTGGGCCTGGACGATCCGGTCAGCCGCTGGCTGCCCGACTTCAATCCCAAGCTGGCGGATGGCACCATCCCGGTGATCACCGTCAGCCAGTTGCTCAACCACACCGCCGGCCTCAGCTACGGATTTCTGGAAAGCCCGCAGGGACCCTACCGCACCGCCGGGGTTTCCGATGGTTTGGGCGAGCCCGAGATCAGCTTTGCCGAGAATCTCAAGCGTATCGCGAGCGTGCCCCTGAGTTACCCGCCGGGCACCGGCTGGCAGTATTCGATGGCCACCGATGTGCTGGGTGCGGTACTGGAAAAGGCGTCCGGCCAGAGCCTGCCGGCATTGCTCCGCGACTCGGTGACCGAACCACTGGGGCTAAGCGATACCGGGTTTTCCGTGACGGATATAAAACGCCTGTCCGCCGCCTATCAGGATGGCTCGCCACAGCCGTTGCGCATGGTCGACAAGGCTACGATCACCTCGGGCAACAGCACCGCGCTGTTTGATGTGCGGCGGATTCTCGATCCCCAGGCCTACCCTTCCGGCGGCGCAGGCATGGCCGGGACGGCAGGTGATATTGCGCGGTTCCTGGAAACCATTCGCCGGGGCGGCGCTCCGATCCTGTCGGCACACAGCGTGCAGTTGATGGTCACCGATTCGGTCGGCGCCAAGGCGCAAACCCAGGACCCGGGTTGGGGGTTCGGTTATGGCTGGGCGGTGCTGGATGACCCGGCGTTGACAGGCACACCGCAATCCCGGGGCACCTTTGAATGGGGCGGCGCCTACGGTCACAGCTGGTTTGTCGACCCGCAGCAGAAGCTTACGGTGGTGGCACTGACCAATACGGCTTACGAAGGCATGTCCGGCCAGTTCACCCACCAGTTGCGGGATGCGGTGTATCCGCCGCAGTGATCGACCACCAGCGCGGCAATAACTGCCGCACTCGCGCTTCGCCAAACCGGTCATCAATCAGCATTACCACCCCTCGGTCCTGCTGGCTGCGGATCACCCGGCCCGCGGCTTGCACCACCTTCTGGATGCCCGGATAAAGGTAGGTGTAGTCATAACCGGCGCCGAAAATCGCGCCCATCCGCAGCTTGAGCTGCTCGTTCACCGGGTTGAGTTGCGCCAGGCCCAGGGTGGCGATAAACGCGCCGATCAGCCGGGTGCCCGGCAGGTCGATGCCTTCGCCGAATGCGCCGCCAAGCACGGCAAACCCGATGCCCTGGCTGTGCTGGGTGAACTGGTCGAGAAATGCCTGGCGTTCAGCCTCGGCCATGCCCCGTGACTGCTGCCACAGCGGGATGCGCGGGTGCCGCTCGGCAAGCAAATGCGCCACTTGCTGCAGATAATCAAAACTGCTGAAAAACGCCAGGTAGTTGCCCGGCGCCTGGGCAAACTGCGCTGCAATCAGCTCGACGATGGGTTCCAGGGACGCCTGGCGATGCACAAACCGGGTGGAGATCCGGTCGACGATATGCACCCGCAGCTGCTCGGCCTTGAACGGCGATTCCACATCCACCCAGGCGGTGTCAGGCGGCATCCCCAGCAAGTCCGCGTAGTAGTGCCGCGGGCTCAGGGTTGCGGAAAACAACACGCTGCTGCGGGCCGCTGTCAGCCGGGGCCGAATGAATTCGGCGGGCACCACGTTGCGCAGGCACAGGTTTGATGAACTGCGCTTGCCGCTGAGTTCGCGTTTGCTGATGTCGAAAATGAAGTGTTCGTTGAACAGCTCGGCGACCTTGGCAAACTGCAAGGCCTCGAAGTAGAAGGCTTGCAGTTCGCCATTGAGTGCTTCGGGATGGTCGTTGAAATATTCACCCATGGCGCTGGTGCACAGGCTCAGCGCCTGCAGCAGTTTGTCGGGTTTCTGGGCGTAGGCCTGATAAGGTGCCACTTGCTCCTTGTGCAGGGCATTCCACTCACGGTTCAGGCGCTGGAGCGGCTTTTTCAGCGACTCGGGTGCGATCTCGCGCAGGGTCTTGAGCGTGTACTGGTCGAGGGCCGCGCTGTACATCGAGCGGCCACGCTCCACCAGGTTGTGGGCTTCGTCCACCAGCACCGCGACGCGCCACTGGTTGAGCTGGGCCAGGCCGAACAGCATGGCGCCGAAGTCGAAGTAATAGTTGTAGTCGGCGACCACCACGTCGGCCCAGCGTGCCATTTCCTGGCTCAGGTAATAGGGGCAGACGTCATGGGCCAAGGCGACTTCCCGCAGGTTGCGCTGGTCCAGCAGGCGCACGCGGGAAGCAGCTTCGCGGGCCGCCGGCAAGCGGTCATAAAAACCCTTCGCCAGTGGGCAGGAGTCGCCGTGGCAGGCTTTGTCCAGGTGTTCGCAGGCCTTGTCCCGCGCCACCAGCTCCAGCACCCGCAATGGCAGATCGGGGCTGCTGTCATACAGCACCTGCGCCGCATCCAGCGCGAGTTTGCGGCCCGGGGTCTTGGCGGTCAGGAAGAACACCTTGTCCAGCTGTTGTGGCGCCATGGCCTTGAGCATCGGGAAAATCGTGCCGACGGTCTTGCCAATTCCGGTAGGCGCCTGGGCCATCAGGCAGCGGCCGGTGCTGACCGCCTTGTAGACCGTTTCCGCCAGGGCGCGCTGGCCCGGGCGAAACGCCGCATGGGGAAAGCCCAGGGCAACCGCTGCGGCATTGCGGGCTTCGCGCTGGTGCATTTCCTGTTCGGCCCAGCCGAGGAACAGGGCGCATTGCTGCACGAAGAATGCCTGCAGGTCATCAGCCTGAAACCGTTGGCTGAGCAGCGTCTCGTGCTCGCCAACAATGTCGAAGTACACCAGCGCCAGGACAATCTCCGACAACCCGAGCTTCTGGCACATCAACCAGCCGTAGACCTTGACCTGTGCCCAGTGCAGTTGCCGGTGGTTGGCCGGTTGTTTGTTCAGGTCGCCGCGATAGGTTTTCACCTCTTCCAGCTGGTTGCGGTCCGGGTCGTAGCCATCCGCCCTGCCCCGGACTTTCAACTGCTGGTATTCGCCCTCCAGCGCGACTTCATTCTGGTAATGGGCGCTGCGCCGCGAGGCCACGGTGCGGTGGCCGACAATCCCTTCCTGGGCACTGGGAGACGGGGTAAAACGCAGGTCGAGGTCGCCGACCTTGGCGGTGAATTCACATAATGCACGCACCGCGACGCTGTAGCTCAAGCGGCCTGCCCCGCCCAGCGCACATAACACACAGTGACGGGCATCTGGTGTTCGCCGCAGAACTCCAGCCAGCGCAACTGGTTGTCCTGCAGGCGATCACCGGGGCCTTTGACTTCGATCATGCGGTAGGTTTTTTCTTCGGGCCAGAACTGGATCAGGTCGGGCATGCCGGCGCGGTTGGCGCGGATATCCAGCAGCAGGCGTTCGAACCAGTGGCGCAGGTGCGCCGCTGGCAGGCAGTCGAGGGCCTGATCGAGCAGTTCTTCGCTGAGCACGTTCCAGAACACGAAGGGTGACTGGATGCCCCATTTGTCTACATAACGCTGGCGAATGGTGTGCTTGTAGCGCTCACCGTCCAGTTGGCCCAGGCACTCGGCGAACAGCTCGGCACGCCGCTGATGAAAATCCTCGCTGTGCAGGTCTACCGGCCCGCGCTGGAACGGGTGGAAAAACGACCCCGGCAACGGCGCGAAAATCGCCGGCCAGCACAGCAGGCCAAACAGCGAATTGATCAGGCTGTTCTCGACGTAATGCACGGGTGCACCATGGTCGCTGAGGTGCGCCTGTACGCAATACTCCACCGACATCATCGGTTCCGGAGCCGGCAGTTCGAGGTCCAGGCGCACGATCTCGCGGGGTTTTGCCTTGGGCAGCGCCGGCTCGCCGAGCTTGCGTCGCAGCCTGGGTATCACGCGCAGCAAGTGCTGCTGTTCGGCAGCGCTTTCCGGGGCCTGTTGCGCCTCACGGGCCAGCCCCATCGCCTGGGCAAAATCCTCCTGGCGCTCCAGCACCCGGATCAGCCGCGCCCGTGCGCCGGGATAGGTGCAGCCCCGGTAGATAGCTTCCGCCAGGGCCAACTCGGCGCTGCGCTCACAATACTGGCCCACCTGGAACAACAGCTTGGCCCGACGTTTCTCCAGCCAGGGGTTGTCGGTGTGCAAGGTAGCGATTTGTTCCAGCACGCCATCGAGTGCCTCGCCCGCTTCAAAGGCCTGCTGGCACTGATGCAGGAACAGGAAGCCGTGCACATCGTCACGGCTGCGCAAACCGCGGGATTCGGCGCAGAATTCGACTTTCTCGTAGGTAAAGATCCCCAGGTCCGCCAGCACAAATTCCGACCAGTCCTGATAGAGATTACCGAAGAACATCAGGCGCAGGCGGTCGCACAGTTCCATCACGGTGAGGCTGTAAAGCTGATCGGCCAGGTCCGGGCACCAGTGCTGGAAGTGACGCAGTTCACAAAACTGCATTGACAGCGTTTCCAGCCAGTCAGCCTTCCTGGCCTTGGGTTGCTCGATCCAGGGTTTGAACGCCGCCAGGATTTCCGCTTTCTGCAACAGGCCGAACAACTCGCCGAACGACAACAGGCATTGATCCGTCACCCAACCCTGTTCCAGCAAAGGCACAACCGCCTCGTGTACCGCGCCGATCTCGACATAGTTAAGCTTGCCCGCCCGGAAATGCGCGCCCTTGCGCATCACCATGCGTACCAGTAACGCCTGGGAAGCCTGCGGCAAGCTGTCAAATTGCTGAATGAAATGCTCTTCGTCCGGGGCCAGCAAATCGGCATAACGCTGCCCCAGCCAGGCGAGCACTTGGCGGAAGTTATGCAGGTAATAGAGCGGATCTTCTAGGGGATTGGACATTTCAGGCACTGGATCAACCACTGTTTATGCATACAGAGTGCCGTCCCTGACCGACTGTTGCAATCAGTAATAGATCAAAGGCACACGCAACTTTTTGCGTAATAATGATCAGATGGCTGTCAGCCACATTAAATGAGTCTCCCCCGACCGCTCAGGTGCGGGGTTTTCGAAGGATCAGGGTAAGGGTTATGAGCATGAAGAATTTGGGTCTGGCGGTGGGTATGTTCACGTTGCTGGTATTGGCCGGTTGCTCCACGCAGACGGTGGTGACGTTGCAGAACGGCACTCAATACCTGACCAAGGACGTGCCCAACGCGAAAACCGCCGATGGCTTCTACGAATTCACCGATATCGCCGGCAAGCATATTCGCGTCAAGGCCGATGACGTCGCGACCGTGATGAAGGAGAAATAAAAAGTGGGAGCCCGTCGGCTCCCACTTTTCTTGGCCATGATCGTTCCCACGTTCTACGTGGGAATGCATCCTGTGACGCTCCGCGTCACCACTGCGCAAGACATGAACCGTGGGTTGGCCGTTGGACGCAGAGCGTCCGGGGCGGCGTTCCCACGCAGAGCGTGGGAACGATCAATCCGTGGCGCTACTTAGCCGATGGAAACCCCATCGCCCCAAACCCCGGCGAGCCCAACGCCAACCAGCGTCACCGAGTCCGCGCCAAAGCTCAGCACGGTATCGCCCCCCACCACCTTGGCGTGGTCACGCCAGTCCGCACTGCCCTCCACGTCCCGGAACACCAGCTTGTCGGTCGGCTGATAACCAATCACCCGGTCCTGCCCAAACTGCCCGCCGAACAGAAAGGTGTTATGCCCGCTGTTGTCGCGGATCGTGTCATTGCCCTTGCCGCCCTCGATGAAATCTACACCCTTGCCACCCTGGATCAAGTCATCGCCATCACTGCCGATGATGAACGTGTTGCCCTTGTGCGGCTCGGCATTGCGGTTGAGGTCCTGCACCCAGGTATTGGCCCGGGCCGGGTCCGACAGGTTGGCCACGATAATCGTCGAGTCCCGGCTGGTCAGGTCGTAGAACTGCGAGTCCAGGACCCGCGTCATGCCATCCCCATACCCGGTGGGCAAATGAGAAAGCCAGGTGGGAACATTGACGATGGAAAACGGCAGGACATTCCACAGCGTCGACGCGTAGTGATCGTTGAAGCTGACGATATTGTCCGTGGTCGACTCATGGGGCTTGTCGTGCACGCCCAGTGACGAGAAGTTGAACGACGAGCCGTCCAGCGCGCGAAACACCGGGTCGTTTTCATAACCGATGTTCAGCACCTTGTCGCCGGCACTCTGGGTTGGCGAGGCATAGGCCACATAGTTGGAGTCCTTGTAGAACCCCGACCATTTATTGCCGCTCAGGTCGGCCATGCTGTTGACCGCCAGGCCACCCAGGCTATGACCGCTGACCACCACGTCCTTGCCCGTCAGGCCATGACTGCCGGCATACGCCGCGACATCCTTGAGCAAGGTGCCAAAGGCTTCGCCGGCGTAGTTTTTCGCGTAGTCCTTGGGCCCCAGCGCCGCCAGCAGGTCACTGACCAGATCGCCGATGGAGTCGCTGATCAAGGTTTCCCGAGGCCCCGAAGTCCCGCGAAAACCAATGCCGATTTCCAGCAGCTTGCCGTCGCCATCGTACTTGCCCAGCACTTCCACCTGCGCTGTGGTGTAGCCGGGCTTTTCACCGAAGAACGTGCCCCGGGCGTCCACCTTGCCGCCGTAGCCCAGGGTACTGGCGCTGATGGGCGTCCAGCCGGCCTTGTTGACCGCCTCAAGGGCGGCTTTTTCCGAGTCGGGGTTCCAGGGAATCCCTGGAATAACCCCCTGTGAATCGGTGCTGCCCAGCAGCGCCCCCACCAGAGTGGCGGGCAGCCCCAGGCCAAAACCGTTGTGCTGGTAACCCACGGCAAAGCCGTTGTCCAGGTTGTGATAGGAGTACAGCGTGATCGCCATGGCATCGGCGAACAACGCTTTGGAGCCCTCGGTGCCGAGGTTTTTATAGTCGAAAACACCCATGGTATTGCCTCTCTTTTGTTGGAATTGTCGAGAAAGCCGAATCTGCACAAATGGACGATTGGAACCGGATCAATGTGGGAGCGGGCTTGCTCGCGAAGGCGGTGTGCCAGTCGGTGGATGGGTTGACTGATCCACCACTTTCGCGAGCAAGCCCGCTCCCACATTTCCAACTGCGGTGTTTAGAAAGCCCACTCCAGGCTCAAACCCACCCCATGGACTTTCTCCTTGCTGGCCAGCAGGCCGTTGTAATCCAGATTCACCTTCGCCTCCTTGCTCAGCGCCAGGCTGACCCGCGCCCCCACCAATGCCGCATCACGCACCATCGACGAACTCTCCACAGTGAACGAAGGGCCGCCCGAGGCAAACGCCAGGCGCCGCTCGGAATCGACGCTGCTCAGGTTGTGCTGCCAACCCAGGGTGCCGGAAAGCTCCAGTTGCTGATGGTCATTGATATTCAAGGTTTTCAGCGCTCGAGCACCCAGGGTACTCAACACCACATCGCGGCTGTCATCCCGGCCCTTCAAGGCCGCCGCATCACCCTTCTCGGTAAACCCATCGGCATCCAGATGCACGTACGCCAGGTTGGCGAACGGTTCCAGGGCCAGGGGTTGCAGGTTCAGGCGATACGCCGCCTCGGTAAACACCTGGGTACTGCGGGCATCCACCTTGGCTTTCTGCTTGCCGGCGACTTCACCGTATTGCAGCTCGCGCTTCACATCGGCGCGGTGCCAGCTGTAGGTCGCACCACCGCTCAAGCGCAAGGCACCGATTTCATGCCCGGCATACGCACCCAGGTGATAGCTGTCCACCGATGCCCGGGAATGGGTGTCGCTGCCCATGTTCAGCGATGTATCGCTGTACCCCGCCACCAGGCCTACACGGGTGTCTTCATCCAGCGCGCCGTCCACACCCGCCAGCATGCCGCCGATGGAGGTGGTGTAGCCCGCCGTATCGCTGCCGCTGTTGGTCTTGCCCCAGGCGCCCAACGCCTTGACCCAGACGTTGCCACGGCTGTCGACGGTCTGGCTCGATGCGCCCATTGCCCCTTGCTGCAAACGCTCGCCCACGGCTTCGCGCAGGTAGCGGTTGTCATTCACCAACGCGGTTTCCAGCGCCGGGTAGATTTCCCCGGACAGCTGCTGGAATGCACCCTGGGCCGAAGCCGCATTCGGCGCCAGCAACAGGCTTTCGTACACGGCGTTGCCCGCGCCCAACTGCTCGGCAGCAGCGGCCACCGAACGTTGGTTCGGGGTGGCGGCCACACTGGCAAAGGTGTTGGCATTGCGCCCCACATCCAGCTGCACGCCGTTGGCGGCGTAGTTCAGGGTACCGCCGATAAACAGATAGTTGGGCAGCACCGAACCGAAGCTGCCGGTAATCCCGCCTGCAGCCTGCAGGATGTTGTACTGGCGACCGATCAGGCTTTCGGCCTGGGTCTGGGTCAGCAGCGTCGGGCTGTTTTCCAGGGCCAGGGTCACCGTGCCGCCGCTGAGGGTGGCCTTGCCACCGGCGACGATGCGATCACTGTTGGTGGCCGACAACTCCACCGCATAGGTAGAGCCCGCCGCGAAGTTCACATCCCCGGCCACGTTCAGGGTGCCGATGGAGTTGCCCGGCGCCACGGTACCGCCGCTGTTCGCTGTCAGCGAACCAATGCGCCCGGAACCGCCCACTACGCCGCTGCTGCTGACGGTAACGTCGGAGGTGATCGAGCCATTGATCGCCAGCAACCCTTGGTTGACCAGGGTCGGGCCGCTGTAGGTATTGGTGCCGGTCAGTACCAGCGCGCCAATGCCCTGCTTGGTCAAGCCGCCATGCCCGGAGATATCGTTGCTCCACACATCCAGCCCGCAATGCACATCGGTGCACGTGCGCTGGGTCGGTTTGCCGGCATCCACCACGGCGCCAATCCCTGGCAGGTCCGCGACAAACTGGCCGGAGCCGTAGGCGCCGTCGATACGAAACTCCGCCGGGATATCCTCAGCCGTCACAAACATCCCCGGGCCGTTGATGGCCTTGCCCAGGTTGATCATGCCCCAACCGTACAGGGAGTCGATGCCCGGTGCGCCGAGGTCGGTCGCGGTGGTTTTCAGCAGCGTGGAGATCTGGTCGCCGCTCATGTACGGGAAGCGCTCCATCAACACCGCTGCACTGCCGGCCACATGCGGCGCGGCCATGGAGGTGCCGTTGAAATTGGCGTAGTCGGTGGTCAGGTTTTCCAGGGAGGTGCCGTTGATCACCGAACTGTAGATCTTGGTGCCGGGGGCCGCGACGCAGAAGCTGGCGGCATACCCGCAGCGCGAGGAAAACGTACTGATCACGTAAGGATCGGAACTGGCGGTGTCGGGATTCTGTTGCAAGGCCGCCACCGACAGCCAGTTGGGTGCAATCTCCGGCACGAAGTACGCCAGGCCCGAGATCGCATCCGGGTTGTTGCGGTTGTAGTCGTTGCCGGCGGCAAAGATCGTCAGCACGCCGCTGCGGGCCGCATCAATGGCGCCCTGATAAGCGCCACCTGCGATCGTCCCAAGGATCGGCCGAATGTTATTGAACTGCGCCTGGGCTTCATTGACCGTGAAGTTGGGGAATGCCGGATCTCGGCCGCCCTTGGCGTACTGGTCACCGATGCCGATGCCCCAGCTGTTGTTGATAATGCGTGCGCCGCTGGCCACCAGCGCGTCCCAACCGGCTTTGTAGACCGCGCCGTCGTTGCCCAGGATGATCCCGTCTTCGGGGCCCGGGTCACCATTTTCGGCGCTGATGATCTGCGCATCGAACGCCACGCCGTGCATTGGCCCGCCGTCGCGGTTACCCGCGGCGATCCCGCCTACGTGGGTGCCGTGATTGCCGAGCTTGCCGTTGGAACCCAGGGAAGGCGTGCCGTCGTAGCGAAACGCGTCCCCGGCCTTCACCGGGATGTACGGGTCGGTGTATTGGCGAATGCCTTCGGTCACGAGCGTGACCACTTTGCCGGGGCTGGCGAATTCCGGATGCTGGGCATACACCGGCTGGTCGAAGATCCCCAGCTTCACGCCCTTGCCGGTGTAGCCGGCGGCGTAGGCGGCGTCTGCATGCACGGCGCCCAGGCCCCAATCGGCCTTGAATTCATTACTGCGCCAACTGGCAGCATCTCCCAGTTTTCCGGTTTCCACGTAGGGTGCGGCCTGGGCGGTACCCAGGCTGGCCAGGCAACACAGCAACGCGCCGTATGGCACGCAGCTCAGGGCCTTGAGCGGGTAGCCCGGGCCTGTTGGGATGGCGGATTGAAACCCTCGTTTTGTTTTTTTCACGGTGACCTTCCTTAGTTTTTATTGCACTTGTATAAATCACGTTTCTCCCAAGCGTCGCCGACCCAATGTGGGAGCGGGCTTGCTCGCGAATGCGGTGGCTCAGCTACAGGTGCG
>NZ_JBSVWQ010000140.1:0-15477 GCF_054071215.1 Pseudomonas sp. SDO5522_S412
GCCCGCTCCCACATTCGACTGCATTCCAAAGGTGGAACTCGGCCGAATGTGGGAGCGGGCTTGCTCGCGAAGGGGCTTAATGAAGCGCCAAGGGACTTAGGCCTTCCCGGTAATCAACCGGTACTTCTCCATCAGTTGCTCTTCCGTTTCCGGATGAGCCTCGTCCAGCGGAATGCAATCCACCGGGCAAACCTGCTGGCACTGGGGTTCGTCGTAGTGGCCGACACACTGGGTGCACAGGTTGGGGTCGATCACATAGATCTCTTCACCCTGGGAAATGGCAGCGTTCGGGCACTCGGGTTCGCAGACGTCGCAGTTGATGCAATCGTCGGTGATGATCAGGGACATGGAAACTCCTGCCAGGGCTGTCAGCCAAGGCATCTGAAAACTAATGCGCGCAATTGTGCCGCATTGGCGCCCGCAGTGCGAGTCACAGCGATGGACAGTAGGAGCCGGCTTGCCGGTGATGGCGATGGGTCAGTTGCACCGTGGCGCCTGGATCGCTGGCAAGCCAGCTCCTGCAGTCCGGGATTATTTCTTGAATCGCAGGGTGAGAGCATCCGCCACAGCCGGGTGCACGAACTTGGTGATATCCCCGCCCAACGCCGCGATTTCCCGGACCAACGTCGAGGAAATGAACGAATAACGTTCCGAAGGCGTAAGAAACAGGCTTTCCACGTCCGGCGCCAGTTGGCGGTTCATGTTGGCCAGCTGGAATTCGTATTCGAAATCCGACACCGCCCGCAGGCCGCGCAGGAACACATTGGCGTTCTGTTCCTTGGCGAAGTGCGCCAGCAGCGTCGAGAAGCCGACCACTTCAACGTTGGGCAGATGCTTGGTGACCTCACGGGCCAGCTCCACGCGCTGTTCCAGGGGAAACAGCGGGTTTTTCTTGGGGCTGGCAGCGACCGCGATAATCACATGGTCGAACAAGCGCGAGGCGCGTTCGACCAGATCGCCATGGCCCTTGGTGATTGGGTCGAAGGTACCTGGGTACAACACTCGGTTCATCGCGTCGTCCTGGCGGAGTCCGTTGGGGAACCGGATGGTATCGCAGCCATCCCGGTCGGCCAAGTCAACTTATTCAGAAGAAAGCACTATAGACACCGCGAATACCCGGTTTTTTCAGGCCGTTTTCAGACGTTCGGCCAATGCCGTCGCCAGTTGCGCCGTCAATCCATACACCGATAACTGCGGGTTAGCGCCAATACTGGTGGGGAATAGCGAGCCATCGTGGATCGACAAGTTGCGCAGTTGATGATGGCGCCCAAGGCTGTCGGCCACGGCGTTTTTCGGTTCTTCCCCCATCGCGCAACCGCCCATTACATGAGCGCTGCCGAGCCGGGTTCGGTGCAATTCGAGGTTCAACCCGTCGATCATGCTGCGGGCTTCAGCCAAGGTGTTCACGTAGCGCGCATCGCCGTGCAGCGGCATCACCGACTTGGCGCCGCCGGCAAACTGAATCTCCGCCATGCTGTGGAATGCCCGGCGCAGGCCGTCCCAGGCGTAGGGCGAAACCTGATAATCGAGCACCGGTGTGCCATCGCCGCGTAATTCGACTGTGCCACCCGGGCTGTCGGGGTGGAAGCCGTCCCGCAGCAGCGCAAGCATGGCGTGGGTTTTCGGCAGTTGACCCATGTCCAGCGCGTTCTGCGTGCCGTAGCCGCCGAGCAAGGTGCTGGCCAGGCCCGGATGCAGTGGCGGTACTTCGAGCTTGTAGGACATTTTGCCGGTAGTGCCGTCCTGCCATTGGAAGTGATCGGAATAAATCGACTGCGGCGCGCCGTAGAACGGGTTGATCACCTCGTCGAACAACCCGGCGGAAAAATTCACCAGGTGTAAAAAGGTTCGCTTGCCCAGGCGCGAGTGGGGATCGGGTGCGTCCGAGCGCAGCAGCAGCGCCGGGCTGTTGATGCCGCCGCCGGCCAGTACGTAATGCTTGGCTTTGACTGTGATCTTGCGGCCTGTGGGTGCCACGCAATACTGATCCATGGCCACGCATTCGAGGCTGGTGATGGTGTCGCCGCTGAACTTCAGGCGTTCGGCACGGGCCAGGTACAGCAGCTCGCCGCCTTTCTCCAGGGTGGACGGAATGGTGGTCACCAGCATTGATTGCTTGGCGTTGACCGGGCAACCCATGCCGCAATACCCCAGGTTGAAACAGCCGCGCACATTGCGCGGGATCACGTGCCAGCTGTATCCAAGCTTTTCGCAGCCCTTGCGGATCACGTCATTGTTGGCATTCGGTGGCATGGCCCAAGGCGCGATGCCCAGGCGTTGTTCCATTTTTTCGAACCAGGGCGCCATTTCGGCGCTGCTGTGGCCCTTGACCGCGTACTCGCTGGCCCAGTGGGCGAGGGTCGGGTCCGGGGTGCGGAAGCTGGAGGTCCAGTTGATCAGCGTGGTGCCGCCGACCGCGCGGCCCTGCAGGATGGTGATAGCGCCGTCCTTGCTCATGCGGCCGATGCCTTCCTGGTAGAGGCTGGCGTAGGCCTCGTCTTCCAGCAGCTTGAAGTCGTTGCTGGTCTTCAGCGGGCCTTCTTCGATCAGCAGCACCTTGTAGCCGGCGGCGCTGAGGATTTCGGCGGTGGTGCCGCCGCCGGCGCCGCTGCCGATGATCGCGACGTCGGCTTCCAGGGTCAGGTCCTGGTCGAGGGCGGCGCCATTGTGGGTCTTCCAGCCGCGGGCCATGCCATCGCGGAACAGATCAGGTACGGGCATCAGGGTCGTCTCTTGTTTTTATCGGGATGCAGATCAGATTTTCGGTGGGCCGGGGTAGCCGCAATGCGCCCAGGACTCGGGGCGGAAATACCAGGCCATGATCACCAGCTTGAGCAACGAGCCCTGGCCCATGCGCAGCAGGTTCAGGTAGCTGTTTTCCCAACGGTGCAGGAAGTTGCGGATCTGTTCGCCGCTGGCGTTTTCCCAGCTGCCCCACACCCCGGTCAGCGGCCCACGGGTGACGGCCATGCCCAATACGTCGAACAGTTGCTGGGTCAGCTTGAACATCTCGGGCGACAGGTGTTGCAGGCTGAAGTCGAGCTTTTTCAGGGTGTCGTCGATGCCGGCCACCACTATCTCGGCGCTGGCCACGCCCTCCAGCAGCACCGGAATCACTGCTCGCAAAAACGGCAGGTCACTGCTGCGCAACATCGCAAAGCCGCTGGCCGGGGTGCTGCTGGAGCAGCCGCTGAGGCTGGCGCCCAGCCCGGCGGTGGCCAGGAAGGCGCTGGCGCACAGGCCGAGTTTCAAGACACCGCGCCGTGACAGCGCGGGTGATTCAGTCAGGCTAGGGTTCATTCTCATTGTTATCCCGGTGATGGGTTTGTTAGCGGACGAACAGCTTCTGGATCAACTTCTGGATGGATTTGCCATAGGGCGGGTAAATCAGCTTGGCCGCGTTCAGGCGTTGCTTGATCAGCACGCCCTTGGCCTTGCTGAACGTCAGGAAACCTTCATGGCCGTGGTAATGGCCCATGCCCGACGGGCCGATGCCGCCGAAGGGCATGTCGTCCTGGGCTACGTGCAGCAACGTGTCGTTCAGGCACACGCCGCCGGAATGGGTTTCGTGCAGTACGCGGTTCTGTTCCGCCTTGTTGTAGCCGAAGTAATACAGCGCCAGCGGGCGAGGGCGCTGATTGATGTAGGCGAAAGCCTGGTCGAGGCCGCGATACGGCACGATCGGCAGCACCGGGCCGAAGATTTCGTCCTGCATCACGGTCATCTCGTCGCTGACATTCAGCAGCAGGCTGTGGGCCATGCGGCGGTCCTGGCCCTGGTCGTACAGCGGGACCAGGGTGGCACCCTTGTCGGTGGCGTCTTTCACGTAGCCGTTGAGCCGGGCCAACTGTCGTTCGTTGATGATGGCGGTGTAGTCCGGGTTGTCGGCCAGGGTCGGATAGAACCCGCGAACCGCCTTGCTATAGGCCTCGACGAAGCCGTCTACACGGTCTTCCGGCACCAGCACATAGTCCGGCGCCACGCAGGTTTGCCCGGCATTCAGCGCCTTGCCGAAGGCGATGCGTTCGGCGGCGTCCTTGAGCGGCACGTCGGCGGAAACAATCGCCGGTGATTTGCCGCCCAGTTCCAGGGTAACCGGCGTCAGGTGTTCGGCCGCCGCGCGCATCACGTGCTTGCCGATGCTGGTGGCGCCGGTGAACAGCAGGTGGTCGAAGCGCAGCTTGGAAAACGCCATGCCCACTTCAGCCTCGCCGAGCACCACGCACACCAGGTCCTCGGGGAAGATCTTCGCCAGCAGCGTCTTGAGCAACTGGCCGGTGGCGGGGGTGGATTCGCTGAGCTTGAGCATCACCCGGTTGCCGGCCGCCAATGCACCCACCAGCGGGCCGATGGCCAGGTACAACGGGTAGTTCCAGGGCACGATCACCCCGACCACCCCCAGGGGTTGATAGATGACCTTGGCGGACGCGGGCTGGAAGGCAATGCCTACAGCGCGGCGGGAAGGTTTCATCCAACCCTTGAGGTGTTTGCTGGCGTAGTGAATGCCATGCAGGCTGGGCATCAGTTCGGCGAACAGGGTTTCGTCGGCGCTGCGGTGGCTGAAATCACTGCTGATGGCGTTGATCAGCGCCTGGCGTTCGTCACTTAGCAGCTCGCGCAAGGCCTTGAGCCATTGCTGGCGCTGGGCGGCCGGCGGCATCGGGTTGGCGGCGTAGGCCCGACGCTGGGCGTCGAACAAATCGTGGAGCTGGTCCAGCGCCTGGGAATCTTGCAGGTAGGCAACGTTGGCAGACATGGCGAAGTTCCCGATTGTTATTGGAATGCTTCAGTTTTTAGAGTCATTGCTCTAAATTGTCAAATAACATTGCACAACGTGCCGATTTATCCGGACAAGGATAGTCCGTAAGATGCCGCCATCACGGGTCTAGAAGTTGATTTCCCATGGCACCACGAGTAAAGACCAGCGAGCGCATTGTGCAAACCAGCCTGGAGCTGTTTAACCAGCAGGGCGAGCGCAGTGTCAGCACCAACCATATCGCCGCCCATATGGAAATTTCCCCGGGCAACCTGTACTACCACTTCCCCAACAAGCAGGCGATTATCGCGGTGCTGTTTCGTGAGTACGAAGCGTTGGTGGACAGTTTCCTGCGCCCGCCCCAGGGCCGTGCGGTGACCGTGGAAGACAAGCGCTTCTACCTGCAGGCGGTGCTGGCCGGCATGTGGCGCTACCGCTTCCTGCACCGTGACCTCGAACACCTGCTGGAAAGCGACCCGGAGCTGGCCACCGGCTACCGGCGGTTCTCCCAGCGTTGCCTGATCCAGGGCGCAGCCATCTACCAGGGGTTTGTCGATGCCGGCATCCTGAACATGGACCCGGTACAAACCGAAGCCCTGACCCTCAACGCCTGGATCATCCTCACCTCGTGGGTGCGCTTCCTGTGCACCACCAATGAAAAGTCCACGCACCTGAGCGCCGAGGCGATCAAGCGCGGGGTGTATCAGGTGCTGGTGCTGGAAGCCGGGTTTATCACCCCCAAGGCCAAGGACGCGGTGGATGCACTGTTCAAAGAGTTTTACGTGCCGTTGAATCAGGCGCTGGAAGAAGTGAAGTAGGATGTTTCCCGAACGCTAACCTAGCCACAGGAGTCAGTCATGCCGCTTGCCCAACTGATCAGCCCCCAGCAACTGGCCGAGCGCCAGAAGTCCGGCGGGCTGGTAATCCTCGATTGCCGCTTTGCCCTGGAAGACCCGGACTACGGCCTGTGCAGCTACGCCGAAGGGCATATCGAAGGGGCGCAGTATGCCGACCTGGAGCGCCACCTCAGCGGGCCGATAATCAAGGGCGTGACCGGTCGCCATCCGTTGCCGGCGCCGGATGCGTTTATCCGGCAACTGCGGGCATGGGGCGTTAACGCCGACAGCGATATCGTTTTGTATGACGACGGCCCGGGTGCCTATGCCGCCCGTGCCTGGTGGCTGCTGGCCTGGCTGGGCAAGCGCGACGGCGTGTTCATCCTCGATGGCGGCCTGAAAGCCTGGCACGCGGCGGGCTTCCCGTTGAGCCTGGATGCGCCGGTGATCGAGCCCGGCACCTTCAGCGGCACGCCGGACAACCACTTGCAACTGGACGCCGAACACCTGCAGAAACGCCTTGGCCAGCCCGGCCTGACCCTGATCGACGCCCGCGCCCAGCCGCGTTTTCGTGGTGAAGTGGAGCCGATCGACCCGGTTGCCGGGCATATCCCCGGCGCGCAATGTGCCGCATTCAATGAAAACCTGGGCAGCGACGGCCGTTTCCTGCCGGCGGACCAGCTCAAGCAACGCTTCGCCGCCAAGCTGCAAGACCGCTCGCCGGATGACCTGGTGGCCTACTGCGGCTCGGGCGTGACTGCCTGCCACAACCTGTTTGCGCTGTGCCTGGCGGGTTACCCGTTGGGCAAGTTGTACGCGGGGTCGTGGAGCGAGTGGATCACTGATCCAAAGCGGGAAGTTGCAACAGGCGACTGAGGTCTGCCTGACCCGGTCTGAGCCAAAGTGTGGGAGCTCCCACATTTTTATCGGCGTTGTGTCAGTAGCCACTCCGGGATTCTTCGTTCCAGGTAGTAAGTTGGCTGTTTCAGCGAGCCATCCACAAACCCGACATGCCCGCCCTTGGCCAGCAGTTCGAACTCGGTGCAATCCGACAGTTCGCTGGCCTCGGGCAGGCTGTGGGCGAACACGAACGGGTCGTCCGCGGCCTGGATGATCAGGGTTGGTGTGCGAATGCCCCCGAGGTAGTAGCGGCTGGAGGCGCGGCGGTAGTAGTCCTCGGCACTGAGGAACCCGTGCAGCGGCGCGGTGACGCGGCCGTCAAAGTCCCAGAACGTGCGCATCTTCTCCAGCGAGCCCAGGTCGGCGAGGGTTTTCAGGCCTGCCTCGCGGCCATCCTTGAGAAACCGGCTTTGTTTGACGCGGATATAGGCCAGCATTTCGCGCATGAAATGCTTCTGATAAACCCGAGAAAAGCCCAGGCCAATGCGATCGGCGCACTGATCCAGGCGAAACGGTACCGACACGGCGGCCGCGCCTTGCAGCCCGGAGGCTTCACCGGTTTCACCCAAGTGCTTGAGCAGCACATTGCCGCCCAGTGAATACCCCACCGCATACAGCGGCGCCAACGGGCGCTTGGCCCGCAGGTGAGCGATGGTTTCGGCCAGGTCTTCACTGGCGCCGGAATGGTAGCTGCGGGCGAGCAGGTTGGGTTCGCCGGAGCAGCCACGCCAGTTCAGCGCGACGCTGGCCCAGCCTTGGGTTGCGAGGGCTTTTTGCAGGCCGGCTACATAGGGCGAGTTAGACGAGCCGGTCAGGCCATGCAGGACCAGCACCAACGGTGTGGTTGCCTCATGGGGCCCATGCCAGTCGAGGTCGAGAAAGTCGCCGTCTGCCAGCCACAGCCGTTCGCGCTGGCGTTCGATGTGCGTGGTTTTGCGCCACAGCGGTCCCCACAACGTTTGCAGGTGCGGGTTGCCGAGGCCGAAGGCGGGGGAGAAGCGGTCGAGGGGCGGAGTCATGAAATTCTCGGTGCCGAATGGGCTTGCTCCAATCATTGTAGGAGCGAGCTTGCTCGCGAAAAACTCAAGATCACCGCGTTCCCCTGGTTTCCCGCGTCATCGTTAACGATCTTCGCGAGCAAGCTCGCTCCTACACGGTGCGTTGCCACAACGCGTAATACACCCGCCCGGATTTCTGCTCGCGGTGCAGGCGCCAGGTGCCCGGCAGGCCGAGTGTGGACGGTGCCGTCTCGCTTTCAGTGTAGATCCAGGCATCCGGCGCCAACCACTGACGCTCTTCCAGCAGCGCACATACAGTCGGCAGCAGGTTCTGGTTGAACGGCGGATCAAGAAACACCACGTCAAACTCACGGGCTTCCTGGGTTTCCAGGTAGCGCAACGCATCAGCCGTCTGCACTTGCCCGGTGGTGCAACGCAGGGTGCCCAGGTGTTCCTTGAGGCTGGCGACCGCCACATTGCTGGCATCCAGCGCCTGGCCCAGCGCCGCGCCACGGGACAGCGACTCCAGGAACAGCGCGCCGCTACCCGCGAACGGGTCCAGCACCTTGGCCCCGGCGATATACGGCGCGAGCCAGTTGAACAGGGTTTCACGCACGCGGTCTGGCGTCGGGCGCAGGCCCACGACATCAGGGAAGCTCAGCTTACGGCTGCCCCACTCTCCGCCGATGATGCGCAGTTGGCCCACACCGTTGTGAACGTTGTGGACAGGTTTTTTGGGACGGGATGGACGGGCCATTAATGCTCCGGAACCCCGAGCGGTTGCTCGGCGGGTTTATCAGTGGGGGGCGGTAGTGGCTTTTGCGCAATCGTCGGGCCGGCGGTCACGATGACCATCTTGTCGGCACTCAAATGTTTGTTCAAAGCAGCTTTGACCTGGTCAACGGTCAGCGCCTGGGATTGTTTCATGAAATCTTCCAGGTAGCTCAGCGGCAGGTTGTAGAAACCCATGGCGCCCAGCTGCCCGACGATATCGGCGTTGCTCGCGGTGGACAGCGGGAAGCTGCCGGCCAGTTCGCGCTTGGCGTCATCGAGTTCTTTCTGTGTCGGGCCGGTCTTGAGGTAGTCGGCGAGTACGTCCTGCACCAACCGCAGCGTGCCGGCGCTCATTTCGGCGCGGGTTTGCAGGTTGATCATGAACGGGCCGCGTACCTGCATCGGCGAGAAGCCGGAGTATACGCCGTAGGTCAGGCCGCGTTTCTCGCGCACTTCGCTCATCAAACGGGTGCCGAAGCCACCGCCGCCGAGAATCTGGTTACCCAGGGACAGCGCGGCGTAATCCGGGTCGGCACGGTCGATACCCAGTTGCGCCAGCAGCAGGGTTGTCTGCTTGGACGGGAACTCGATGTGGGTGGTGCCAGCCTTGGGCTCGACCGGTTGGGCGATTTTCGCCAGCGCCGGGCCTTTTGGCAGGGACGCGGAAACCTTGGCGGTCATGGCTTCGGCTTCGGCGCGGGTCAGATCGCCGACTACAGAAATCACTGCGTTGCCGGCGGCGTAGGCCTTGGCGTGGAAGTCCTTCAATTGCGCGAGAGTCACCTTCGGCACGCTCTCGGCGTTGCCTTCGCTCGGATGGGCGTAAGGGTGGTCGCCATAGAGCTGCTTGAACAGCTCGATGCTCGCCAGTTTGCCGGGGTTCTGTTTCTGGTATTCAAAGCCGGCCAGCAGCTGGTTCTTGATCCGCGCCAGAGAGTCTGCCGGGAAGGTCGGCTTGCCGATCACGTCGTCAAACAGTGACAGGGCGGCGTCACGCTTGTCGCTGGCGCTCAGGCTGCGCAGGGAAACCAGCGCCATGTCGCGGTAGGCGCCATTGCTGAAATCAGCACCCAGGCCGTCGAAACCGGCGGCAATCTGGCTGACGTCCTTGCCCGGCACGCCTTCGTTGAGCATTGCGTTGGTCAACAGCGCCAGGCCTGGTGTTGCGCCGTCCTGGCTGCTGCCGGCGGCGAACAGGATGCGCATGTCGAACATCGGCAGTTCATGGGCTTCGACGAACAGCACCTTGGCGCCTTCGGCGGTGGTCCAGGTTTGCACGTCGAGCTTGCGGTTGGTCGGCGCCTTGTCGTCCAGCTCGGCCAGGGATTGCAGCTTGTTGGCGGACTTGGCCTGCTCCAGCGCCTGGCTGGCGACGGATTCGCTGGGGCGCAGCAAGTACACCGCGCAGGCAGCAGCCAAAGTCACCACGATCAGGCCGGGCAGCACCAGGCGGTTGTTTTTACGTTCACTCATGAGCGGTCTCCTCAGGCAAGACATGGGCGACGCTGAGACGTTCGCGGGTGAAATAGGTGCGTGCAGCTTTCTGGATATCTTCGGCGGTGACGCTTTGCAGCTCGGCCAGCTCGGTGTCCATGAGTTTCCAGGACAGGCCCACCGTCTCCAGGGAGCCGATGGCAGTGGCCTGGCTGGTGATCGAGTCGCGCTGGTAAACCACGCCGGCGATGACCTGGGCGCGGATACGCTCCAGTTCTTCAGCGCTCGGTGGCTTGGCCTTCAGCTCATCCAGCAGGCGCCAAAGGCCGGCTTCAGCCTGGGCCACGGTCTTTTTCTTTTGCAGGTTCGGTGTGGCAGTCAGGGTGAACAGGCTGTCACCGCGGGTGTAGGCGTCGTAGCTCGACGAGCCGCCGGACACCAGCTCTTCGCCGCGCTCCAGTTGTGTCGAGATGCGCGCGCTATAGCCGCCGTCCAGCAGGGCCGAGATCAGGCGCAGGGCGTTGACCGAACGTTTGTCTTCAGCGGTGGCCAGGCTCGGCACGTTGAAACCAAGGATCACGCTCGGCAGTTTGGTCTGTACATGCATAGTCAGCAGGCGTTCACCGGGCTCGGCCAGTTCCAGCGGGATTTTCGCCGGGGGGACGTCGCGCTTGGGGATCGGGCCGAAATAGCGCTGGGCCAGGGTTTTGACTTCATCCGGGGTTACGTCGCCCACCACTACCAGGGTGGCGTTGTTCGGCACGTACCAGGATTGGTACCAGTGGCGCAGCTCTTCAACCTTCATGCGGTCCAGGTCGGCCATCCAGCCGATGGTCGGCGTGTGGTAGCCGCTGGCCGGGTAGGCCATGGCCTTGAAGCGCTCATAGGCCTTGGACATCGGGTTGTCGTCGGTGCGCATCCGGCGCTCTTCCTTGATCACCTCGATCTCGCGGCTGAACTCGTCGGCTGGCAGGCGCAGGCTGGCCATGCGGTCGGCTTCCAGCTCGAAGGCGACACCCAGGCGGTCACGGGCGAGCACTTGGTAGTAAGCGGTGTAGTCGTCGCTGGTGAAGGCGTTTTCTTCGGCACCCAGGTCACGCAGGATCAACGAAGCCTCGCCGGGGCCGACCTTGGCGCTGCCCTTGAACATCATGTGTTCCAGGGCGTGGGACAAACCGGTCTGGCCCGGGGTTTCGTAGCTGGAGCCCACCTTGTACCAGACCTGGGAAACCACCACCGGGGCGCGATGGTCTTCGCGCACGACGACCTTGAGGCCGTTGTCCAGGGTGAATTCGTGGGTGGGTTGTGGGTCGGCAGCCAAAGCTGAAAGGGGCAGACAAACTGTGCTGAGCAGCAGGCCTGCGGCGCGGCGGGCTAGAGCATTCATTCGTTTTTAAACCTGTTGGGCTGCCCGCTTGGTCTTAGCGTCGGCGGGCGAGGAGGTGCTAGGATACTGGTCCGACCTAGGGACGGCCACTATGGCTGTCTTGTTAAGGCTCTATTTAGGCCTTACAAAATGTTGCGCATGAACGAGCTGGCTAAAAAACAGTCTGTTACGCATCGAATTTTATTTACCGGCACGCCCCCTGGCGCGTCGCTACCTTGAGATAGCCGTCTCCATGTTTGGTTCCAACGACGACAAGAAGACCCCAGCTGCGGCTGGCGAGAAAAAAGGCCTGTTCGGATGGCTGCGCAAAAAGCCGCAGGAAACCGTCGTCGAACAGCCGCAGGTTCAAGCTGAACCGATCCCCGAATCCATAGTAGAAGCCGAGCCGGTTGCCGAAACCCCGGCCCCGGTGGTGTTACCGATGGCCGAGCCGGTGTTGCAGCCGGTGGTTGAGCCAGAACCTGCGCCAGAGCCAGAGCACAAGCCATGGCTGGTGTTGCCGGTGGCAGAAGAGCCTGTAGCGCTGGTTGAAGACGAGCAGGCCGAGCATGTGGCGCCGCCGATTCCGGCCCTCGTGGAGCCTGCGCCCGTTGTGGTCCAGGCGCCGCCAGTGGTTGAGGTGCTTGCACCGGTGGTCGCCAAACCTGTTCCGGTCGCCGTCGCCGCGCCAGCAGTCATCGAAGAGCCTGCTGTTCCTGCCGAAACCGGCAAGACCGGTTTCTTCGCCCGCCTCAAGCAAGGCCTGAGCAAGACCAGCGCCAGCATCGGCGAAGGCATGGCCAGCCTGTTCCTCGGCAAAAAGACCATCGATGACGAGCTGCTGGAGGACATCGAAACCCGCCTGCTGACCGCCGACGTGGGCGTCGAAGCCACCGCCGTGATCATCCAGAGCCTGACCCAGAAGGTCGCGCGCAAGCAGCTGACCGACGCCGATGCGCTCTACAAGTCGCTGCAGGCCGAGCTGGCCAACATGCTCAAGCCGGTGGAAGCGCCGCTGATCATCGATACGCAGAAAAAGCCGTTTGTGATCCTGGTGGTTGGCGTCAACGGCGCCGGCAAGACCACCACCATCGGCAAGTTGGCGAAGAAGCTGCAACTGGAAGGCAAGAAAGTCATGCTCGCCGCCGGTGACACCTTCCGTGCCGCCGCCGTGGAGCAATTGCAGGTCTGGGGCGAGCGCAACAAGATCCCGGTCATCGCCCAGCACACCGGCGCCGATTCGGCCTCGGTGATCTTCGATGCGGTGCAGGCCGCCAAGGCGCGCAACATTGATGTGCTGATCGCCGATACCGCCGGTCGCCTGCACACCAAAGACAACCTGATGGAAGAGCTGAAGAAAGTTCGCCGCGTCATCGGCAAGCTCGATGCCGACGCGCCCCACGAGGTGTTGCTGGTGCTGGACGCCGGTACCGGCCAGAACGCCATCAGCCAGGCCAAACAATTCCACCAGACGGTCCAACTGACCGGCCTGGCATTGACTAAGCTCGACGGCACGGCCAAGGGCGGTGTGATCTTCGCCCTGGCGAAGCAGTTCGGGTTGCCGATTCGTTACATCGGCGTCGGTGAAGGCATCGACGACCTGCGCACTTTTGAAGCCGAACCCTTTGTACAGGCACTGTTTGCCGAGCGGGAGCGTTCATGATTCGTTTCGAACAGGTCGGTAAACGCTACGCCAACGGGCATGTCGGCTTGCATGAGCTGAGTTTCCGGGTGCGTCGCGGCGAATTCTTGTTTGTGACCGGCCATTCGGGTGCCGGTAAAAGTACCTTGTTGCGCCTGCTGCTGGCCATGGAGCGCCCAACCACCGGCAAACTGCTGCTGGCGGGCCAGGACCTGGCAACCATCAGCAACGCACAGATTCCATTCCTGCGTCGCCAGATCGGCGTGGTGTTCCAGAACCACCAGTTGCTGTTCGATCGCACGGTGTTCAACAACATCGCCTTGCCGTTGCAGATTCTCGGTCTGTCCAAGGCCGAAATCGTCAAGCGCGTGGATTCGGCCCTGGAGCGCGTGGCGCTGTCGGACAAGACCGACCTGTACCCAGGCGACCTGTCCACCGGCCAGCAACAGCGCGTCGGCATCGCCCGCGCCATCGTCCATCGCCCGGCCTTGCTGCTGGCGGACGAACCCACCGGTAACCTCGACCCGCGCCTGGCCGCAGAAATCATGGGCGTGTTCGAAGACATCAACCGCCTGGGCACCAGCGTGCTGATCGCCAGTCACGACCTGGCGCTGATCGCCCGCATGCGCCACCGCATGCTGACCCTGCAACGCGGCCGCCTGATCGGTGACGGGGAGGCTGGGGTATGAGTGCAACACGCAGCCCGAAGGTTTCCGAGCGCGTCGCGCCAAAGGCGGCCGACCCGCAGCCACAGAAGAAAAAACGCGACGAAGACGATGGCCCGGATTTCGGCACCCTGGTGCATGCCTGGATCGAAAGCCACCGTGCCAGCCTGGTAGACAGCCTGCGCCGCCTCGGCAAGCAGCCGATCGGCAGCTTTTTTACCTGCCTGGTCATGGCCGTGGCCTTGAGCCTGCCCATGGGCTTGTCATTGCTGCTGAACAATGTCGAGCGCCTTGGCGGTTCGTGGCAGCGGGCGGCGCAGATTTCCCTGTACCTGAACCTGGATGCCAGCGCCCAGGACGGTGAGTCCCTGCGCGACCAGATCAAGGGCATTCCGGGTGTGGCCGAGGCTGAGTACATCAGCCGCGATCAAGCCCTGGAAGAGTTCCAGCAACAGTCCGGCCTGGGCGAGGCGCTCAAGGAGTTGCCGCAAAACCCGCTGCCGGGCGTGGTGCTGGTCACCCCGAACGAGGTCGACAAGACCACCCTGGAAGCCCTGCGACAAAAACTCGCAGAGCTGCCGAAGGTCCAACAGGCACAACTTGATCTAGTCTGGGTAGAGCGGTTGGCCGCGATTCTCAAGCTGGGCGACCGGTTTGTGTTCGGCCTGACGGTGTTGCTGGTGTCTGCATTACTTTTGGTGATAGGCAATACCATTCGTCTTCATATTGAAAACCGCCGCACCGAGATAGAAGTGATTAAACTCGTCGGCGGCACGGACAGCTATGTGCGTCGGCCTTTTCTGTACATGGGCGCGCTTTATGGCTTCGGTGCGGGAATTTTGTCCTGGGGCGTACTGGCTTTTGGCCTGAACTGGCTGAACGATGCGGTGGTGGGGCTTGCCGGTTTGTACGGCAGCGATTTTGCCCTGGCCGGCGTGCCGGCAGCCGATGGTCTGTCATTGTTGCTTGGGGCAGTGCTCTTGGGGTATATCGGTGCTTGGATTGCGGTCGCACGGCATTTACGTGAGCTGGCACCGAAGTAGTTAATGTCAGGGTAATGTGGTTTCGTTTGTATTGACCGTATCAGTGGTTTAGGGAACTTGTCCTACGGTTCCCGGTCAATTTTCGCAGTGCTGAACTGCACGAGTTATGTGAGTCGGAGGTTTTTTCGTATGACCACTTCTTTGCAACCTGCTTATGCTCTGGTCCCGGGTGCGAACCTGGAGGCCTATGTGCACACGGTCAACAGCATTCCATTGCTGACGCCCGAGCAGGAGCGTGAACTGGCCGAGAGTCTCTACTATGAGCAGGATTTGGGGGCGGCTCGGCAGATGGTGCTCGCCCACCTGCGTTTTGTCGTACATATCGCCCGTAGCTATAGCGGCTACGGCCTGGCCCAGGCTGACCTGATTCAGGAAGGCAACGTTGGCCTGATGAAAGCCGTGAAGCGCTTCAACCCGGAAATGGGTGTGCGCCTGGTGTCGTTCGCTGTGCACTGGATCAAGGCGGAAATTCACGAATTCATCCTGCGCAACTGGCGCATCGTGAAAGTCGCGACCACCAAGGCCCAGCGCAAACTGTTCTTCAACCTGCGCAGCCAGAAGAAACGCCTGGCGTGGCTGAACAACGAAGAAGTGCATCGCGTGGCCGAAAGCCTCGGCGTAGAGCCACGTGAAGTGCGCGAGATGGAAAGTCGCCTGACCGGCCATGACATGGCCTTCGACCCGGCCGCCGAAGCGGACGACGACAGCGCCTTCCAATCGCCGGCCAACTACCTGGAAGACCACCGGTACGACCCGGCGCGTCAGCTGGAAGATGCCGACTGGAGCGACAACTCCAATCACAACCTGCACGAAGCGCTGGAAGTGCTGGACGACCGCAGCCGTGACATTCTCTACCAGCGCTGGCTGGCAGAAGAAAAAGCCACGCTGCACGACCTGGCGCAGAAGTACAACGTGTCGGCCGAGCGGATTCGTCAGCTCGAGAAGAGTGCGATGAACAAGCTGAAACTGTCGATCGCCGCCTGACACAGGTAGCTAGGACAACGCGATCGAAATGTGGGAGCGGGCTTGCTCGCGAAAGCGGTGGATCAGTCACCTAAGGTAT
>NZ_JBSVWQ010000141.1:0-15463 GCF_054071215.1 Pseudomonas sp. SDO5522_S412
AGCGTTTTGCTTACTTTTGCGCTTTTCAAAAGTGAGCCGCTGTAAGAGCGGAACCAATAGCGGCCATAACCGCAAAAACGGATATGTACCCAGGCAGATCAGAAATTCTGCCCCATGGAGAACTGGAACACCTGCTTGGTCGCATTCTCCGGCGTACGAACCGGCAACGCCAGGTTGATACTCAACGGCCCCAACGGGCTGTACCACGTAGCCCCAACCCCCACAGAAGCGCCCAGCTGGCTCAGGTCAACCCCATTACAACCCTGGGTAGTACTGAGGGCACACTTGTCCGAATAAACGTTACCCACATCCCAGAACACAGACGTACGCACCGACTTATTATCTTTAAGGAACGGCATCGGAAACAGATATTCCGCCCCCCCGGTAATCAGGATGTTGCCCCCCAACGCCTCGGGACTGCGGTCGCTGTAGTACTGCTGGCCCGCACTGGCATACGCCCCGGTCGCCGGCGTACTGCGCGGCCCAAGCGTGCCGCTTTCAAACCCGCGCACCGAACCTTCACCCCCGGCCGTGTAGTTTTCATAAAACGGCAGGCCGTCCGTCGAGCCGTACCCGTTGGCGTAACCGAGCTTGGTATGCAAACGCAGCGTCGTCGAATTGGTGATCGGCACAAATGTCTGCCCGGAATAATCGAGTTTGTAGAAACTCAAGTCACTACCCGGAAGCGTCACCGTCAGGTTCAGGTTCTGCGAGTAACCACGGGTCGGCATCACGCCTTTGTTCAACGTCGACTCCGACCACCCAAGATTCGCCTTGAAGTTGGTGAACTCACTGCCTTCGCGCTGAAGAAAATCGTAGATCTCATCAGAGCTGTAGATGCCCGGGTCGATACTGTCGTGTTGCACCGTCAGGCCGAAACTCAACCGCGAGGTTTCATTGATCGGGTAGCCGAGTGTGGCCCCCAGGCCGTAACTGTTGATGGAGTAGTAGGAAACACCGCTGCCATCGTCGTAGTAGTTGTTGTAATCGGTGGCACTGTAGAACGCGTTATAGCCCAGGCTCACCCCGTCCGGCGTGAAGTAGGGGTTGGTAAAGCCAATGTTGTACTTGCTCTGGTACTGCGAGCGGGTCAGGCCCAGGCTGGCATAATCTCCGGTGCCCAGGAAGTTGTTCTGGGTGATCGAACCGCCAAGGATCAGCCCGGCATCCTGGGCAAAACCGACGCTGGCGGTAATCGAGCCGGACGCTTGTTCTTCGACCGCGTAGTTCACATCAAGCTGGTCGTCGACCCCCGCCACGGCTGGGGTTTCGACGTTGACCTCCTTGAAGAAGCCCAGGCGCTCAAGGCGAACCTTGGACTGGTCGATCAGGTAGGTCGACGCCCAGCCACCTTCCATCTGGCGCATTTCCCGGCGCAGCACCTGGTCGTCGGTCTTGGTGTTGCCACGGAAGTTGATGCGGTTCACATAGGCCCGTTTGCCCGGGTCGACCGCAAACACGATGTCCACGGTGTGGTCTTCATCGTGGGGCGTGGGCATGCCGTTGACGTTGGCGAAGGTGTAGCCGTCGTTACCCAGGCGCCGGGTGATCAGGTCCGAGGTGGTGGTCATCAGCTTGCGCGAGAACACCTGGCCTTTCTGCACCAGCAACAGGGCTTCAAGCTGGTCCTGGGGCACTTTCAAGTCGCCGCTGAGCTTCACGTCACGCACCGTGTATTTCTCGCCTTCGTTGATGTTGACGGTGATATAGACGTGCTTCTTGTCCGGGGTGATGGACACCTGGGTCGAGGTGATGTCCATGTTGATATAACCACGGTCCAGGTAATAGGAGCGCAGGCGTTCCAGGTCCCCGGTGAGTTTTTCACGGGCGTACTTGTCATCGTTGGTGAAGAACGACAGCCAGTTGCTGGTCTTGAGGGTGAACGTGCCGATCAGTTCCTTGTCGGTAAACACGTGGTTGCCCACCACGTTGATGTGCTGGATCGCGGCCACGGAGCCTTCGTCGATCTTGACCTTCAGGCCCACGCGGTTACGCGGCTGCGGCAGCACTTCGGTGTCGACCGTGGCCGAATAGCGACCCTGGGCCACGTACTGGCGCTGCAGTTCGTTGCGCATGCCTTCCAGGGTGGCGCGCTGGAAGATCTCGCCCTCGGCCAGGCCCGACTGCTTCATGCCCTTGAGCAGGTCTTCGGTGGAGATGGCCTTGTTGCCTTCGAACTCGATGCTGGACACCGATGGGCGCTCGACCACATTGATGATCAGCACCGTGCCGTCGCGGCTCAATTGGATGTCCTGGAAGAAGCCGGTCTTGAACAACGCACGGGTGGAATCCACCAGCCGTCGGTCATCCGCTTCGTCCCCCACGTTCAGCGGCAAGGCACCAAACACGCTGCCCGCCGAGACCCGTTGCAGACCGTTGATACGGATATCCGAGATTTTGAAGGCTTCAGCGTGTGCAAGTGTGACATTGAGCAGCAGCGCAACCGAGCAGAGCAGGCGCGAAAAATTCATCAAGATCTTTTCCAGAACACATCGACAAGCAGCGCAAGCGCGCCGGGATGACTCGCCGCAGGCGGGTCACCACGACGCGGCCAGACGGGTGGACGGCAAGCATAAGAGCGCCGGGGGTTTGGTGCGGTTAACCAAGTGTCAAGTTAGGTAAAGGTTGGCCCCGGGGCGATGAGGCTGGGCGATACTGTGGGGGTACCCTTTCACGAGCTCGCCATGATCCGCGTATTGCTAGTCGACGATGACCAGGAACTGACTGAAATGCTGGGCCAATACCTGGAGCATGAAGGCTTTGAGGCGACCTGCGTGCACACCGGCGAGGAGGGTGAGGTCGAGGCACTGTCGGGGCGCTACAGCATTGTGGTGCTGGACGTGATGCTGCCCAGGCTGTCGGGCATAGAAGTGCTCAGGCGCATCCGCGCCAGCAGCCAGGTGCCGGTGGTGTTGCTCACGGCCCGGGGCGACAACATCGACCGGATCACCGGGCTGGAGCTTGGCGCGGACGATTACGTGCCCAAGCCCAGTTCCCCGGGTGAACTGGTGGCGCGCCTGCGCGCGATCATGCGCCGGGTGCAACCCGTGGGCCAGCCGACCGGGGAGGTCATAACGACCGGCGCCCTGATGCTGTGGCCCGGCAAACGCCAGGCCCGTTGGAACGGTTGCGAGCTGGGGCTGACCAGTACCGAATTCAGCCTGCTTGAAGTGCTGGCCCGGTGCGCCGGCCAGGTGGTGAGCAAAAAGGACCTGTCCCTCAATGCCCTGGGCTGCCCGTTGACCCGTTACGACCGACGCATCGACGTGCACATCAGCAGCATTCGCCAGAAATTGGGCCCGCGCCCGGATGCCAAGGCCTGGATCCAGAGCGTGCGCGGCCTCGGTTACCTGTTGATCGCCGAATGATGAAACCCAGCCGGCTGTTCTGGAAACTGTTCCTGGCCTTTTGGCTGGCCACCAGCCTGACGTTCCTGGTGGGCTTGAGCATTCTCGTGGCGGGCAGCCTGGGCCCCGGGGACCATCATCTGGATGCGATCCTGGCCAGCGAAGAACAGTTGCTGGAACAGTACGGTGTCGAGTCGGGCCGCCAGCTCCTGGCGGTGTGGCAGCCACCCCACGGCCAAGCCATTGGCGTTTATGACAGTGCCGGTCAATTGCTGGCCGGCACGCCGGTCTCGCAGGTGGCTTATGAAAAGTCGCTGATCAGCAAGGACGGGGCCGCGCTGTCCCTCAGGTCTTCCCATCCTCCCCACGAACCCGGGCGCCTGGGCCACTGGATCCCGCTGATCATCGGCACGCTGATGAGCGCGCTGTTCAGTGGGTACATGGCCTACTACCTGGCGTGGCCGCTGGCTTATCTGCGGCGGGCGATGGGCGACGTTGCGCTGGGCCGCTTCGAAACCCGGGTGCGGCCGATGATGGGCAAGCGCCGTGATGAAATCGTCGACCTGGCCGAAGACTGCGACCGCATGGCCAACCAGCTCAAGCTGCTGGTGGAGGCCCAGCAACAGCTGCTGCACGACATCTCCCATGAACTGCGCTCACCGTTGACGCGCCTGCAAGTGGCCATCGGGCTGTTGCAGCAAGACCCGGCACGCCAGGAAATGCTCGGGCGCATCCAGCGTGAATCGGCGCGCATGGACACGCTGATCGAGGCGCTGCTGACCCTGGCGCGTGTGCAGGGCCGTCCCGAAAGCATCGAGCGCGAGCCGGTGGATATCGTCGAATTGCTGGCCGTGATTGTCGAGGATGCTCAGTTCGAGGCGGGTATCAAAGGCTGCAGTGTCAGCTTGCAGGCGTGTCCGGACTTTGTCAGTCGGGCCAGCGGCGAGCTGCTGTATCGGTGTTTCGAAAATGTCATTCGAAATGCCGTGCGCTACACGCAGCCTGATACCACGGTGCGGGTTTCGGCGGAGGTCAGCCCCGACAACCGTTGGCTGCGGGTGTTGATCACCGATCAGGGGCCGGGTGTTGAAAACCTGCGGTTGCGGAGTATTTTCGAACCTTTCGAACGTGGCCCGAATGACACCGATGCCGGTTTCGGACTGGGCCTGGCGATCGCCTTGAGGTCCGTGGAAATGCATGGCGGCACCATCGAGGCGCACAACGAGCCGTCCGGCGGGTTGAGCGTGGAAATCATCCTGCCTCGGGTGGGATCTTTACACGATATTACATTGGCTTGACCGCCCTGTACGCCCTGCGCCTTTAGACTTTTCTCCTGCGTGAGCTGATGTTCAGTGACGCCATTGGCGTGGAGGTGGCGATGTTTCAGGTGCACAAAAAAGGCTTCGTGGCCGGCAAGAAAATGGTCGACGGCCTGGTGCCTTACGATTTCTTCTGTGAAGACAGCCCGGCGATCAACCTGTTCGTGTTTACCGGCTCTGCGGCCCTCGGCCAAACCGTGGAAGAGCAGACATTGTGGGGCTTTACCCGGCTGGAGCGGTTTGAAGCCATGACCGGCGCCCTGGTGGCGAACAAGAAGAACGACGGCTGGTTTCAAAGTGTCAACGTGCTCACCGGGCCCAACCAGAACGGCACCCAAAGTGTGAAATTCCAGCGCGTGCTGAAGATCATCAAGCACGCCACCGCCACGGGCCGCGCGACCAGCAAGTTTGAATACGAGATTCATACGGATGAAGGCGACACCTACTTCACCCGCCGACCCGCTGCACCCGACAGTGCGCAAACCGTCATTTATGCGGCGGATCAATAGCGCGGCTGCCGGAGTTCAAAAAGAGCGAAAAGGGGACAGATTTATTTATAAAATAGATCTGTCCCCTTTTTACCGTTACATGCCGGCAGCCTCTACCGGTGCTGAAACCTTGGCAACGAAGCAATCCGCATCTTCGGCTCCTGCAACCTGGCCAGGTCACTGGCAATCTGCGCCCGCCAGAAATGCGCCCCGGCCAGTTGCGCATCCACCCACGCCTGGCGCAGCAACACCTTGGCCTTGTCCACCGACCCGTACTGGGCCTGACGCAGAATCAGCTGCGCCTTGATCCGCAACATCTGCGGCACGAACCAGCGCTCATGCCGGCCCAGCGCCAATTGCAGGGTGTCTTCCAACACCTCCAGCGCCAGTTTCTCCAGGCCCAGCCGCGCCAGCCCCAGGGCGTATTCACAACGCAGCAAGCTATAAAGCTGGCTATCGCCTTGGCCATGCAGGTGATGCAAGGCCTCACCCAGCAACGGCACGCCTTCTTCGGGCGACCCCTGGCGGATCAGCAGGATGCTCTCGAAGCACAGCCGAAACTGACGCCAGATGTGCAGGTCCTGCTGGGTCGTGCTGTCTTGCAGCAAGCCCAGGTAGTACCGCACCTTGGGCAGGTTGGACGCCAACAGCGCCAGGGGAATTGCCCCCAGGCACAGGGTGTACCAGAGGGTCGCGGGGTGATCGAGGGTGATGGCTTCATCGACGCAACTGCCGATCAGGCGCAGCGCCGGGTCGACATCGCCTTCCAGCAACTGCACCTGTGCCTTGAGGCAGCGGGCGGCGATGCGCTGGTCAAAATGCACGTCGATAATATGCGAGCGCGGCGCTGACGGTGACCCCAGCGCCTCGTCGATATTCTGTCGGGCGCCGGCCAGGTCGCCCATGTGAAACAACGCCAGCGCGCGCATACGTTTACCCAGCAGTTGCTGGTTGCCGCTGTGGCTCAGGCTGATGTAGCGCTCGGCCAATTCCAGTGCTTCGGCGTACTGGTTGCAGCCGCAGCGGTCACTCCACAGGCCCCACAGCGCCCGCAGCTTGTGCTCGGCATCGCCCAGGTCGCGGGCGTCTTCACGCACCTGGCGCCAGGCTTCGCGCATTGGCCCGCCGGTGCCATAGGTGAGCATCAGCACGCTGGCCAGGGCGGTTTGCAACAGCATGCGCTGGCGCAGCGGCAGCGGGGTGGTGGCGGCGCTGGCCAGGCCTTTGTCGACCCAGGTACGGCACTCGCTGACCAGCGACAGGCGCAGCCACAAAGGCACACCGCCCAGGGTCAGTTCGATGCCGGTGGGCAGGTCGCCCGAGGCTGAAAAGGCCCACTCCAGCGCGGTGCGGATGGTGTTGATTTCCGGGCCGTAGAGGCCGATCCAGGTCTCGGGAGAAAGCCCGTCGAGGGTCTGCCCGGCTTCCTGCAATACGCCCAGCGCATACAGTGCATGACGCTGGCGGGTGGCGTCGGCTTCGCCGTGTTCGTTGAGTTTCTCCAGGGCGTAGGCGCGGGTGGTTTCCAGCAGGCGGTAGCGCTTGAGCAACTGCGATTCACCGGCGATCAGCAGCGACTTGTCCATCAGGCTTTCAAGCAAGGGCAGGGCATTGCGTGCATCGAGGGTGCTGCTGGCGGTCATGGCCTTGACCGCGTCCAGGGTAAAAGAACCGGTGAACACCGCCAGTTGGCGCAACATGGCCTGTTCGTCGCCGGTGAGCATCGAGTAGGTCCAGTCCAGGGTCGCGCTCAGTGAACGGTGGCGGGCGAGGGCGGTGCGCCGGCCGGTCATTTGCAGGCGGAAGCTGCCGTCGAGCAACCCCACCAGGTCCTGGATGCCAAAGGTGCGGACCCGCGCCGCGGCGATTTCGATGGCCAGGGCGTTGCTGTCGAGCTTGCGGCAGATGGCGCTGGCGGCGGCGACGTCGGTGTCCTTGAACACGAAGCCGGGGTCGAGGGCCTTGACCCGTTCGATGAACAGGGCGATGCCGGACCACGTCATGGCTTGCTCGGCACTCAGGCTTAAGTCTTCGTCCGGCACCAGCAGCGGTGCGAGGTCGTGCACCCGTTCGCCCTCGGCCCGCAGCGGCTCGCGGCTGGTGGTCAGCACGCAGCACTGGGGCGCGCAACGCAGCAGCACCTCGACCGCGTCGGCGGTGGCTTGCAGCACGTGTTCGCAGTTGTCGAGCACCAGCAGCAACGGGCTGTTGGCGAGCATCGAGGCCACGCTTTGCAAGGGCTCGTCACTTACGCTTTGAATGCCCAGGGCGTTGGCGAGCATGCCGGCCACCCATTGGCCGCTGGTGGCGGGGGCCAGGTCGACGAAGCACATGCCCTGGTGAAAGCGGCCCTGCAGCAGTTGCGCCACGGCCAGGGCCACGGTGGTCTTGCCGATGCCGCCGGGGCCGGTGATGGTCACGAAACGCTGGCTCAGTACCTGGTCGGCCAGGCTCAGGATCAGCTGTTCGCGACCAATCACTGTGCTGGGCGGCGGTTGCAGGTTGGGCACGTCCACCGTCGGGGCGGGTACCAGCGCCTGGGCGATGGCGCCTTCACTCACTGCCTGCATTGTCACCGGCGCGACAAACCGATAACCCCGGCCCGGCACGGTGACGATGTAGCTGAAGTTGCCGTCATCCCCCAGCGCCCGGCGCAGCGCAACGATCTGCGCGCGCAGGTTGCATTCCTCCACCACCACCTTGGGCCAGGCGAAAGAGATCAGCTCGGACTTTTCCAGCAACTCGCCAGCCCGGCTGGCGAGGGCGATCAGCAAGTACAAGGCGCGGCTGCCGAGGGTCACCGGCTCGCCGTTGCGCAGCAATACATGCTGGCGCGCCAACAAGAGAAAGGGGCCGAAACCGATTGCATTCTCGGTGTGGTCCGGGGCCTGGGGGACGAGGTCCGTGAAGGACACTGCGGGGTATTTGCTCGAACTCATCAATTTGTCCTTTTTTTGTAGTCGGGCTTGTTATTGGCGATCAGGCCATTCGCCCTTTTGGGTGCTTACGTGCGGCAGCAGGCTTGGAGAGTTGAAGTCGATCAAAAAGGTGAGAGTTGTCGCCCTCCTTTGGGGCATGGACGTTGTTATAGGGCGCGGGGCCGTTGGGTTTCAGGCGATGAGACTGTTTCAATTTAGAAACATTTTATTACTAGAAAACCTGATGTAGCAGAATGTATGCCAGTTGGCATGTAACAAAGATGACAACAACCGTATGAAATTTATGGGGATTTTTGAGGTCGTCGAAAGCGGGGGAAGGTGGGTGTTCGGAAAGGCGAATATTTCTAATTGTGTCGTTCGGGATGCCGAATAAAACGGCGGTGGTTTGGCGTGGTTTTTTTGGCTGTGTATCAGACTGTGTATCAGCACCCACCTGATACACCGGCATGAATAGAAGGAGGAAACGCGACACAGACGGGATACACGCCTGGCTTTAAATCTGTCTACCAGATGGCGCAGGCGGTCACCCACCGCACAAGCGCCCTGGCCACATTCAGTCAAGCCAGGAGATTCAACAATGAAGCGCCATTACGCAGCCCTTGCCGCCACCCTCGCACTGTCCCTCGGTGCCTTCGCCGCCACCGCCCATGCCGAGGATGCCAAGCCTCAGGAAAAATGCTTCGGCGTGTCCCTCGCCGGTGCCAACGATTGCGCCGCCGGTGCCGGGACTTCCTGCGCCGGCACCGCCAAGGCGGATTACCAGGGCAACGCCTGGGTGCTGGTGGACAAAGGCACCTGCACCCAGATCAAAACCCCCAAAGGCTTCGGCAGCCTGACGGAACAACCATGATTGCCCTGGCCCCTGCGGTGCTCAAGCGTGTGCTGCCTGAGGCGCTGCTGTTGCTGGTGGCCCGCCTCGGGATCGCTTCGGTGTTTTTCCTCTCGGGCCGCACCAAGGTGACCGGTTTCCTGCAGCTCAAGCCGTCGACCTACACCTTGTTTCGCTCGGAATACGCCTTGCCGCTGGTGCCGCCGGACTGGGCAGCGCACCTGGCGACCTACGCCGAGCATCTGTTCCCGCTGTTGCTGGTGCTGGGCCTGCTGACCCGCCCGGCGGCTGCCGCGCTGTTGGGCATGACCCTGGTGATCGAGGTGTTCGTATACCCCGACGCCTGGCCGACCCACCTGACCTGGGCCGGGCTGTTGCTGCCGCTGCTGGCGTATGGCGGCGGGGCCTGGTCACTGGACCGCGTGCTGTCCGGCCAACGCCGTTAACCCTTTCACAACAATGATCAGGCCCCAAGGCCTGTGGAGAGTCGCATGCGTATTCTTTCTTCCCTGGCGATCGCCATGGCACTCGCTACACCGTTGGTGGCCTCGGCCGCCGATGCAGCCAAGCCCCAGCCGGGCACCGGTAAAAGCGTGGTGATCGTGCCCGGTTCCTTTGTCGACGGCTCCGGCTGGCGAGTGGTGCACGACATCCTGATTCACAAGGGCTACAAGGTCACCGTGGTGCATCAGGGCCATGAAAGCCTCGCCGCCGACGTGGCCGAGGCCCGCGAAGTGCTGGAGCAGCAGGTCGGCCCGGTGGTGCTGGTGGGTCACAGCTCCGGCGGCGGGGTGATCTCGATTGCCGGTGACCGCGACAAGGTCAAGTCGATGGTCTATGTCTCGGCCCTGCAACCGGAAGTCGGCGAGAACATGAGCCAGCTGCTGTCGTCGATGCCGGCGCCGAGCAATGACGTGATGCAGACCCGCGACGGGCATCTGTTCTTTGATCGCACCAAGTTCAATGCCGATTTTGCTGCCGACCTGACCACCAACCGCACCGACTTCATGGCCGCCTCCCAGGTGCCGGCCACCACCGCGCTGTTCGGCGGCACCGTGTGGGCCGCGGCCTGGCACAAGAAGCCGACCTACGCCGTGGTGTCCACCGAAGACCGTGCCCTGAGCCCCGATCTGCAGCGCTGGATGTACAAGCGCGCCGGCTCGAAAGTCACTGAAATCAAGGCCAGCCACTCGGTGTACATCTCCCAGCCCGAGGCTGTGGCGAAGGTCATCGAAGACGCGGCATCCGTCATCAAATAAACCCCACCCCCGAGGAGTAATACCCATGAGCACATCCATCAAATCCCGCTTGAGCCTTGCCACTGCTGCCGCCCTGATCGCCATGGCGTCCGCTTCCTTCGCGGCCGCCGCCAGCGCCGCCGACCAGCCGGAACAACCGGGTCGCTGCTACGGCGTGAACAACTGCAAGGGCGAAAGCCTGTGCGCCACGGCCAAGAACGATTGCAAGGGCCTCAACAGCTGCAAGGGCCAGGGCGTTGTCGTCAAGACCCCGTCCGAGTGCCTGAAGCTGGGCGGCACCACTACCGAACCGAAGTAACACCCCGGCGGGCCCAGGTTGGGCCCGCCGCCTATTTATGCAACGGAGACCACATGATGCCGACACCCAACCCGCGTTTTCCAGGCTATGGCCTGGGGCTGCGCAAGGAACACTACAGCGAGTTCCTGGAGAACCCGGTGGCGGTGGATTTCGTTGAAGTGATCTCCGAGAATTTCATGGTCGCGGGCGGCCAGCCCCGGCACATCCTGCGCCAGATTCGCGAGCGGTATCCGGTGGCGCTGCACGGGGTGTCGATGTCGATCGGCACGGCCGAGGGCCTCGATCGCGATTACCTGAAACGCCTCAAGTCGCTGGTGGACGAGATCGAACCGCTGTTTGTGTCCGACCACTTGAGCTGGTCCCGCAGCGGGGGTTTCAACTCCCATGATCTGCTGCCGGTGCCTTACACCCATGAGGCACTGGACCGGGTCTGCGCCAATATCGACCTGGCTCAAGAAGTGTTGGGCCGCACGATGCTGTTTGAAAACCCGTCCAGCTACCTGGCCTTTGATGGCGCGTCCATGAGCGAGTGGGAATTCATCGCCGCCATGTCCCGGCGCACCGGCTGCGAGCTGTTGCTGGACGTCAATAATGTGTTTGTCAGCGCCAGCAACCATGGCTTTGACGCTCTCGCGTTTCTCGACGGGATTCCGGCCGAGCGGGTCCGGCAAATTCACCTGGCCGGCCATAGCCAGGGCCGCGATTTGCTGATCGACAGCCACGACAGCCCGGTGTGTGATGGCGTCTGGGACTTGTATGCCAAGGCCGTTGCGTTGCTCGGCCCGGTCGCCACGATGATCGAGCGCGATGACGAGATCCCGCCCCTGGCAGAGCTGCTGGAGGAGCTGTCGATCGCCCGCATGCTCGGTGCCTCCGAGGCCTACAAGCGTGCGCAGGTGCGCTCATGAATCTCGCGCAATGGCAGCAGGCTTTTCATACCTGGCTGGTGAGTGCCTCGGAGCAGTCGGCCGAGATGTTGGGTAACAAGGCCGCGGGACTGGCGGTGTATCAGAACAACTACCGCGCGCAATTGGTGGGTTGCCTGGAACAGGCGTTTCCCAACCTGCGGCGCTGGGTCGGGGACGAGGCGTTCCTGGCCGCGTGCGTCAGCCATATCGACCGGCATCCGCCCCATGCCTGGACCCTGGACGTCTATCCCGAGGGTTTTCACCTGACCCTGGGCGAACTGTTCCCCAACAATCCCGACGTGCATGAACTGGCCTGGATCGAGTCGTCGCTCAATGAAGCGTTTGTCGCCGCCGATGCCAGCCCGTTGCCCATGGACGTGCTGGCGTCGGTGGATTGGGACACGGCACGCCTGCAACTCACGCCGTCGCTGCGCTGCCATGGGCTGACCACCAACGCCGAGGCGATCTGGTCGGCATTGTGGCAGCAAACCCCGGCGCCCGAGGCGGTGATGCTGGCCGAGGCCGGTGGGCTGCTGGTGTGGCGCCGCCAGTTCACCTCGCGCTTGCGCCAGGTCGATGCGCTGGAGTTCCAGGCCTTGGTGCACCTGCAAGGCGACGGCAGTTTTGCCGGGTTGTGCGAGTTTCTGGTAGCGCGCCTGGGGGAAGAGCAGGGCGTCGCGAAAGCCGGTGAGCTGTTGGCCGGCTGGATCGGCAGCGAGTTGATTGTGGGGGTCGTTGAAGACCTTTCTGTGTCGCATTTTTCGGAGCTCTAACACCATGTCTTTTTTCAATCGCCGGCGCTTTCTGATTTCCACCGCCATTGCTTCAGTGGCGTTGTCACTGCCGGTCATGGCGACGCCCGCCCGTTGGACGATCCGCCAGGTCAGCACCGACCTGCTGGATATCGGCTACTACGAAGCCGGCCCGGAAGGCGGCCGGCCGATCATTTTGCTGCATGGCGCGGACGGCGACCTGGAGCGCTTCGCCGAGGTCGCACCCTACCTGGTGTCCCAGGGCTTTCGGGTGGTTGCCCCGTACCTGCGCGGCCATGGCACTACCACGCCGCTGGACAAGGCGGCACCCGCCAGCACTCAGGAAGTGGTGCTCGGCCAGGACGTGCTGGACCTGATGAACGCCTTGCACATTCCCGAGGCTGTGCTGGGTGGGTTCGATCTCGGCGGTCGTGCCGTCACGGCAGCGGCCACCTTGCGGCCGAGCCGCTGTGTGGCGCTGGTCACCGTCAACAGCGCGCCGCAGCCCGCCCTGGCCGAGGTGCTGGTGCAGATGGCGCAGATGGGCAAATGGCGCACCTGAACATGAATATTTCGACAGCCGCGCATTTGCCCGCTGAAAAAAAAGGCCGCTGCCCGTAATCTAGACGCCTTTGCCACGTGTGCGGATTGTCCATGTCTTCAGTAGCTGATGGGTTGCCCAGTGATAAGCGTCTAGCGGCGGTTGTCGCCATTTCCCTGGGGATCGGCATGGCGACCCTCGACACGGCCATCGTCAACACCGCGTTGCCGACCCTGGCCGAAGGGATTGGCACCGACTCCGCTTCGGTGATCTGGGTGGTCAATGCCTACCAGTTGGCGACCATTGCCGCGGTACTGCCCTTTGCGTCCCTGAGTGATGTGGTCGGCCACCGCCGGGTGTTCCTCGGCGGCTTGCTGGTGTTTGTGGTGGCGTCGCTGTTTTGCGGGCTGGCCTGGTCACTGCCGACGCTGACTGCCGCCCGGGTGGTGCAGGGCCTGGGCGCTGCGGCAATCATGAGCGTCAACATTGCGCTGCTGCGGCATATCTACCCGGCAAAAATCCTCGGCCGAGGGCTGGGGTATAACTCATTGGTGGTGGGGCTGGCCTTTACCCTGGGGCCGACGGCGGCGTCGGCGATTCTATCGGTGGCTACCTGGCACTGGTTGTACCTGATCAACCTGCCCCTTGGGGCATTGGCCTTGTGGCTCGGGGTGCGGGCGATTCCGGTGATCCCGATCACCGGGCATGCCTTCGACCGGCTGGCGGCAATTCTCTGCGCCGGGTTGTTTGCCCTGCTGGTGCTGGGCCTGGGCTCGGCGGTGCACGGTGCGCAGGCGGTGTTGACGCTGGGGCTGATCGCCGTGGCGCTGCTGTGCGGGCTGTTGCTGATCCGCCGTCAGGCCGGGCACCCGGCGCCGATGCTGGCGGTGGATCTGTTCAAGCGCCCGCTGTTCACCTTGTCGGCCCTCACCGCGATTTGCGCGTTCAGCGCCCAGGGGCTGGCGTTTGTGTCGCTGCCGTTCCTGTTGCAAACCGTGTTGGGGCACAGCCAGGTGGCCACCGGTTTCCTGATGACGCCGTGGCCGGCGGTGGTCGCGGTGATGGCGCTGATTGCCGGGCGCCTGGCGGACCGTATCTCCCTGGCGTTGTTGTGCGGCATCGGCCTGGTGATGTTGAGCGCGGGCATGGCCTCGCTGGCGACCCTGGGCAACGACGCCTCGACCTTCGACATCGGTTGGCGCATGGCCCTGTGTGGCGCCGGGTTCGGTTTTTTCCAGTCGCCCAACCTCAAGGCGATCATGACCAGCGCACCGATTGCCCGCAGCGGGGGAGCCAGCGGGATCGTTGCCACGTCGCGTTTGATGGGGCAGACACTCGGCGCTTCGTTGGTGGCGTTGTGTTTCCACCTGTCCCTGAGCAGCGGCCCGCAGTACGCGTTGTGGCTGGGCTGCGGGTTTGCCCTGGTGGGCGCGGTGGCCAGCGGGTTGCGCCTGATGCAGGACGGCGCCAAGGTTTAATTATTTGGGCCTTGTAAAACCTTGAGGTAGACGGCTACCGTGGCCGTCTAAATAATTCTGAATGTTTCAGCTTTTATGTCTGATCTGGCCCAACGCAGTGCTGATTCCCACTCCCGCCGTGCCGCGCTCACCCTTGGCCTGTGCCTGCCCAGTGACGTGTTGCTGTACCTGGTGCTGCCGATGGAGTCCCAGGCGTTCGGTATCACCCTGGCCCAGGCCGGGGTGCTGCTGGCGGCCAACCGCCTGGTGCGGATCTTCGGCTACAAGCATGTTCTGAATTTCTACGCCCGTAACGGTGATCGGCTGACGTGCTCCATTGCCGCCGGCGCGGCGGCGGTGTGTGCCCTTGGCAACTCGATGCTGTCCGGGTTTGCGGCCTTGCTCGGGCTGCGGTTGGTCTGGGGCCTGTGTTTTGCGGCGTTGAACCTTTCCACTCAAGTCTTGGCCACCTCTGAACCGCTGGGTGCGGCGCGGCGGGCGGGGCGGTCGCGGGCGTTGATTGCCCTGGGGCCGATGCTGGCCTTGCCGTTGGGTGGGTGGCTGACGTTGCGGGTTGGGCCGCGGCCGATCTTCTGGATTCTGGCGGTGTGTTGCCTGGTGGGGTTGTGGATGGCGCGGGGGTTGCCGACTGCGGGTCACAATTTGCATGGCACGCCGGGGCGGCGGTTCAAGTTGCCTGACAGTGTGGCGACCTGGTCGTTTATCGAAGGGGTGGCGCTGGATGGGCTGTTTATCTTTGGCCTGTCGATTCAGGCGCAGAAGCTGCTGGGGGGCAATGCGGTATTGATTGCCGGTGGGTTGATGGCGCTGCGTTATGTGTCGGAGTTGCTTCTGAGTCCGCTGGGGGGGCGTGCTGCGCAGCAGTTTGGTGCTACTTCAATGTTGCTGCTGTTTTCGTTTCTCAGTGCGTTGGCGTTGGGGGCGTTTGGTAGTCATTGGGTGATTGTGGGGGCGGCGGCGGTGTTGGTGTTGCGGGCGTTGCAGTTGCCGTTGGTGACGACGCTGGTGGCGGAGCGTAATCCGGGGGCGATGCGGGTTTCGGCGTTGGCGTCGAATGCGGTGTGGCGTGATGTGGGGGCGGGGCTTGGGCCTTTGCTGGCTGGGTTGTTGTTGCCGGTGGCGTCGGCGCCTTGGGTGTTTGGCGTGGCGGGGGCGGCGATTGCGGTCAGTGCGGTGTTTTGCTGGCGGGCCAAGATTTCAGCTTGATGAGATGGGTTGGGTGAGGGGAATGGGGTACATATCCGTTTCTTCGGTAACGGCCACTTAGGGTTCCGCTCTTACAGCGGGTCACTTTTGGCAAACGCC
>NZ_JBSVWQ010000142.1:0-15297 GCF_054071215.1 Pseudomonas sp. SDO5522_S412
TCAGTCACCCAATGCATCAACTGAACCACCGCATTCGCGAGCAAGCCCGCTCCCACATTTTTGATCGGCGTATCACCTGATCAGGCGTGTTGTTTGCGGTACTCACCCGGCGCAATGCCGAACCGTGACTTGAACGCCGTCGAAAAATAACTCGAATCCGAAAACCCCCACGAGTACCCCAGCACCGAAAGCTTTTCCTCCACCCTGGATTGGCGCAGGGATTCAGCACACAAATCCAGCCGTCGGTTCTTGATGTACCGCGCCACCACCAGGCCCTTGCGGGCAAAGATCCGGTACAGCCCGCGCACCGACATCCCCACCTCCCGCGCCAGCCACTCGGGGCACAGCTCTTCGGAGCGAATGTGCTGGTCAATGCACTCCAGCGTCTTGCGGAACACTCGCTCATGGGCGTCGCTGCCCTCGCCCGCCTGGCTGATCGCCGGGCGCAGCAGGTTGATGATCGCCTCCAGCGTCGCCTCGCTTTCCTGCAAGGTCAGGTTGTCTTGCCGGGTGGCCTCCAGAATCAGCTGCCGGGACAGCATCGCCATCGGCGACGCCGCCTCGATCCGGTGCCCGCATTTGACCGGGTTGAAACGCAAGGTCTGCTCCACCAGGTACGACGGCAGGATCAACGACAACTGCCGCGAATTCTCGCTGTAGGTGAAGTCGCTGGGGTGCGCCGCATCGATCAGGGTAATGTCGCCGGCGCGCAACAGCGCCTTGCTGTCACCCTGGGCCATGCCGGCCGTGCCGTCGAGCTGGAACACGGCAAAGTACTTGCCGCCCTCGCCCGCCGCGATTTGGCTGGAGGTACGAAACAGCCGCGCCTGGCAGGCGTCGACAAAGCTGAGTTTCAGCGCGCCGCTCTGGTACTCGCGGATCTGCCCGGAAAAACCATCCCCCAGGATCTGCCCATCGAATGCGCCACAGATCTGATTGATCTGATGGATCCATTGGTCGAACCCATCACAGCGCTGTGCAATTGAAGACATCATGTTCAGGCCTCACGCAGGCTTATTTTTATTCTCTACGCCACATTACTCCACCCGTTCTCCTGAACAGCGTCGCTCCTTATTTCAGGCCTCCGAACCGCCGGTAAAAGCTTTCGCCAACGTCCGGCAACGGGCCGTCGGCAGTTTCCAGCGCGCTGTTCAGCCATTCCTCGGCCTTGGCGTAAATCAACCGGTAAATATTGCGGCACAACTGGCGGGCGGCGCGGCCTTCCCAATCGCCGGGGAGCAATTCATCGGGCAATTGCGGGTCGCGCAGCAGCAGTTTGCGGTACTCATGGATAAGCAGGACTCGTGCCAGGAAACAATCCGCAGGCTGTAGCTGTTCCTGCTCGCGAAGCGCTTGCCAGAGCGGTCGGAACAGTTGGATGAACTCGCTGTAATGGGCCGCCAGCTCCTCGATGTTCCAGCTCTCGCGCACCTGCACCCGCAGGGCCTTGGAGGCCAGTACATCCTGGGCGGTGGTTTCGAAGACGATGGTGTCTTCCTGGGCGCCGAGGTCGAGCAAGGTGGCGTTGACGTCGGCGCGGTCGCTGCGTGGGCAGGCCAGCACGGTCGGGGCAATCGCACCAAAACCTTGCCACTCCAGCTCTTCACGTACTTGTTTGCGCTTGTCCTGGGTCAACTGCGTGAGCATCACCAGGCACCACGAGCCATCCCATGCCGGCACGCTGGAGCTGTAGACCCGCTTGAAGGCCTTGTCGAAACGCCGACGCCCGGCACCGGTCAGGCTGTAGTAGCTGCGGCGCCCGACTTTTTCGGCGGTCAGCCAGCCTTCCTTGGTCAGGCGAAAGATCGAGGTGCGGATCAGCCGTTCATTGATGCCGATGGGTTCGAGCAACTGGATCAGGCTGCCCAGCCACACCGTCCCGCCGTGGGGTTCGATGGCGTCCCCGTACAAGGTGATGATCAAGGAACTGGCGCGAATCGGCGTCTGCTCCTGGAAGCGGGTAATCAGTTGGTTCAGGGGTGTCAGTGACGACATGGGCGTACCGAGGCAAAAAGAGAAAATATACCGTTTTTAGCGGCGTCGGGATGCAGGCGATTCATCTACCCTTGGGCCGCAGGCCGCTGTCGCTGATGCGTGGGCGATCGGCTTCCGGTGCGCTCAGGGGTGCGCATTCCTGCATCTGCTCCAGGCAACGCTGAGCCAGGCGCTGGTATTCACGGGTGCCGGTATGTTTCCAGTGCACCTCTTCATCACTGAGGCTGCGCTTGACGCTGGCCGGCGCGCCCATCACCAGCGACTGCTCAGGGCACTCGAAACCGGCTTTGACGAACGCCGCCGCCGAGACGAATGAGCGAGCGCCGATACGGGCGTTGTCCATCACCACCGCATTCATGCCCACCAGCGCATCGGTGCCGATCCGGCAACCGTGCAGCACGGCGCCGTGGCCGATATGGCCGTTGCGCTCGACCACCGTATCGCTGTCCGGGAAGCCGTGCATCACACAGGTGTCCTGCAGGTTGGCGCCTTCTTCGAGGACGATGCGCCCGAAGTCGCCGCGCAAACTCGCCAGCGGCCCTACATAGCAATGGGGGCCGATGATCACGTCGCCGATCAGTACCGCCGAGGGATGGACGTAGGCCGTGGGGTCGACCACCGGGGTCAGGCCGTCGAGGCTGTAGCAAGTCATGGGGATTCCTTTTATGGCGTATTCGCAAAGCGATGCCGATCTTGGCTTATTTTGTATCACATCATTTTTACAAGCACAAAGCTGAAAAAGCGTATCGCTTGAATCATGTGTCGCCGTGGCTTGATACGGTGCCGCTGATAATCGACGTAAAGCCAATAAAATAGGGGAATTATCAGGTATTCACCGACCAGCACAGCGAGCAGTTCATTTTCATCAAACTCAAAACAAGACACACCAAATCAATTTTATCGTTGCATTTATGTATCACGTTAAAGCTATACTCCGGCAAAACCGGCTGACCACGCCGATCCAATAATGAGCCGGCTGACCGCCGAGCGTGCACCGTGAGGGCCTCACGACCATGAACTTCGAACACATCCTGTTTTCCATCGAGGCCGGCGTCGCCCTGCTCAGCCTCAATCGCCCCGACCAGCTCAACAGCTTCAACACGCAGATGCACGGCGAAGTCCAGCAAGCGTTGAAGCAAGTCCAGGAAAACCCCGACGTGCGCGTGCTGCTGCTGACCGGTGAAGGCCGCGGCTTTTGCGCCGGGCAAGACCTCAGCGACCGCAACGTGGCACCCGGCAGCGCGGTGCCGGACCTGGGCGAATCCATCGAGAAGTTCTACAACCCGCTGATCCGCCAACTGCGCGACCTGCCTTTGCCGGTGATCTGCGCGGTCAACGGCGTGGCGGCCGGTGCCGGCGCGAACATCCCGCTGGCCTGCGACCTGGTGCTGGCAGCACGCTCGGCGAACTTCATCCAAGCCTTCTGCAAGATCGGCCTGATCCCCGATTCCGGCGGCACCTGGACCCTGCCGCGCCTGGTGGGCATGGCCCGCGCCAAGGCGCTGGCCCTGCTGGGCAACCGCCTGAGCGCCGAGCAGGCCGAGCAATGGGGCCTGATCTACCGCTGCGTGGACGACGCCGAATTGCGCAACGAAGCCCTGACCCTGGCCCGCCACCTGGCCACGCAACCGACCTACGGCCTGGCGCTGATCAAGCGCAGCCTGAACGCCAGCCTGAGCAACAGTTTTGACCAACAGCTGGAGCTGGAGCGCGACCTGCAACGCCTGGCCGGGCGCAGCGAGGATTACCGCGAAGGCGTCGCCGCCTTCATGGAAAAACGCAGCCCAAGCTTCAAGGGCCGCTGAAAGGAGCGCACCACATGACCAACCATGAAGCCATGAACCTGGCCAACCAGTGCGCCCAGGCCATGTTCAGCCGCGATGCCGCCAGCCAGGGCATGGGCATGCGCCTGCTCTCGGTGGCGCCGGGTTGCGCACGGCTGGGCATGAGCGTGCGCGCCGACATGATCCAGGGCCACGGCACCTGCCACGGCGGCTACCTGTTTGCGCTGGCGGACTCGGCATTCGCCCTGGCCTGCAACAGCTACAACGACGCCACCGTGGCGCTCGGCTGCAGCATCGACTACATCGCCCCGGCCCACCTGGGCGACACCTTGAGTGCCGATTGCCGCGAGCAAAGCCGCTCGGGTCGCACCGGCAACTACGACGTCCGTATCGAAAACCAACTGGGCCAGCTGATTGCGCTGTTCCATGGCAAATCCTACAAAGTGCGCGGCACGGTGCTGGCGCAGGAGAATCCGAATGAATGACGCCTTGATCATCGACGCAGTCCGCACCCCGATCGGCCGCTACGCCGGCGCCTTGAGCAGCGTGCGCGCCGACGACCTCGGAGCGGTGCCGCTGCGCGAACTGCTGCGCCGCCACCCGCAAGTGGACTGGAGCAGCGTCGACGATGTGATCTACGGCTGCGCCAACCAGGCCGGCGAAGACAACCGCAACGTGGCGCGCATGTCGGCGCTGCTGGCCGGGCTGCCGGTGAGCGTGCCGGGCACCACCCTCAACCGTTTGTGCGGCTCGGGGCTGGACGCCATCGGCAGCGCGGCCCGGGCGATTCGCTGTGGCGAGGCTGGCTTGATGCTGGTGGGCGGCGTGGAATCGATGTCCCGGGCGCCGCTGGTAATGGGCAAGGCCGAACAGGCGTTTTCCCGCGATGCGCAGCTATACGACACCACCATTGGCTGGCGCTTCGTCAACCCGCTGATGAAAAAGGCCTACGGGATCGACTCGATGCCGGAGACCGCTGAAAACGTCGCCGAGCAGTTCAATATCTCCCGCGCCGACCAGGACGCGTTTGCCCTGCGCAGCCAGCAACGTGCAGCCGCCGCCCAGGCCAGCGGGCGCCTGGCCAGGGAAATCGTCGCGGTGGAAATCCCCCAGCGCAAAGGCCCGGCCAAGGTGGTGGAACACGACGAACACCCCCGCGGCGACACCACCCTTGAACAACTGCAGAAACTCGGCACGCCATTCCGCGAGGGTGGCAGCATCACCGCCGGCAATGCATCCGGGGTCAACGACGGCGCCTGCGCCCTGCTGCTGGCCAGCGCGGAAGTTGCCAAGCGTCACGGCCTGGTCGCCCGCGGCCGGGTGGTGGCGATGGCCACCGCCGGCGTGGAACCGCGCATCATGGGCATCGGCCCGGTGCCGGCGACCCGCAAGGTGCTGGAACTGGCCAACCTGAGCCTGGCGGACATGGACGTGATCGAGCTCAACGAAGCCTTCGCCGCCCAGGGCCTGGCGGTACTGCGCGAGCTGGGCCTGGGGGACAACGACCCACGGGTGAACCCCAACGGCGGCGCCATCGCCCTCGGCCATCCACTGGGGATGAGCGGCGCACGGCTGGTAACTACCGCCCTGCATGAGCTGGAAGAACGTGGCGGCCGCTACGCCCTGTGCACCATGTGCATCGGCGTGGGCCAAGGCATCGCGCTGATCATCGAGCGCCTGTCCGACTAAAGATTCGCGATTCCCGGGGAGCCTAGCGGTATCCTTGGGGCATGCACTCAAAGCCCACGGTGTGCGGTGGGCTGATACACAAAAATAATTCGAGTGAACTCATGAACATGCCTATTCCAAACGCCGTGCTTAACCCTGTGCTGGACCCGCTGGAAACCGCCAGCGTCGACGAACTGCGCGCCCATCAACTGGAGCGCCTGCGCTGGAGCCTGCGCCACGCCTACCAGAATGTGCCGCTGTACCGTCAGCGCTTCGACGCGCTGGGGGTGCACCCGGATGACATCAAGTCCCTGGACGACCTGGCCAGGTTCCCGTTCACCACCAAGGGCGACCTGCGGGACAGTTACCCCTACGGCATGTTTGCCGTGCCGATGAACGAGGTGGTGCGCCTGCACGCTTCCAGCGGCACCACCGGCAAGCCGACGGTGGTGGGTTACACCCAGAACGACATCGACACCTGGGCCAACGTGGTGGCCCGCTCGATCCGCGCGGCCGGTGGGCGACGTGGCGACAAGGTGCATATTTCCTATGGCTACGGGCTGTTCACCGGCGGCCTTGGTGCCCACTACGGCGCGGAACGCCTGGGTTGTACGGTGATTCCGATGTCCGGCGGGCAGACGGAAAAACAGGTGCAACTGATCAAGGATTTCCAACCGGACATCATCATGGTCACGCCCTCGTACATGCTGAACATTGCCGATGAAATCGAGCGCCAGGGCATTGATCCACAGAAGCTGGCGTTGCGACTGGGGATCTTTGGGGCCGAGCCGTGGACTGCCGAGCTGCGCAGTGCAATCGAGGCGCGACTGGGGATTACGGCGCTGGATATTTACGGGCTGTCGGAAATCATGGGGCCTGGGGTGGCCATGGAGTGTGCGGAAACCAAGGATGGCCCGACCATTTGGGAGGATCACTTCTACCCGGAGATCATCGACCCGGTGACGGGTGAGGTGCTGCCGGACGGGCAGATGGGAGAACTGGTATTTACCTCCTTGAGCAAGGAGGCGCTGCCGATGATTCGCTACCGCACCCGGGATTTGACGCGGTTGCTGCCGGGGACTGCGCGGCCGATGCGGCGGATCGACAAGATCACCGGGCGCAGTGATGACATGCTGATCATTCGCGGGGTTAATGTGTTTCCCACGCAGATCGAGGAGCAGGTGCTTAAAATAAAACAGCTTTCAGAGTGTTATGAGATACATCTGTATCGTAATGGCAACCTGGACAGTGTGGATGTGCATGTGGAGCTCAAGGCTGAGCATCAGCACCTCAATGATGAACAACAGAAAGCCGTCTCCAGCGAACTGAGCAAGCACATCAAGACGTATATCGGGATCAGCTCGCGCATCGTTTTGCAGCCGCTGCATTCGATCAAGCGGTCTGAGGGCAAGGCTTGCCATGTGATGGATCGTCGCCCTAAGGCATGACTGCTGCACCTTTTTGGCCCCGCATTTGCGGGGCTTTTTTTTGCTCGTTTTTTGGGGTGGGGGTAGAGCACCAGCAAAATCAAAGGCGCACACGGTTCAAATGTGGGAGCGGGCTTGCTCGCGAAGGTCGTTAACGATGACGCGGGCATCCTGATTCAACGCGGCGCTCTCAGGTTCTTCGCGAGCAAGCCCGCTCCCACATAAAGCGGCCCTGTTTTTTGCCTACTGGCCCTGCTTACCACGATGACCGGGAACCCTATGCCGCCGTTACCGTAGCGACAGATATCTGCTCCCTTCCCGCAAAGCGATACAAAATCAAATAACGACACCATATTTTGGGTTTGATATTAATTTCCGTATCGCTTATAAAGTCCTCCATGCCTACGACAAAACACAAGGCGGGAGACCCCCATGTACGCACAGCTTGTAGAAACCGGAGTAAAGCGCATCAAGGACCTCTCCGAGATGTCCGACCAGGAACGCGCCTTCCAGGAAAAAATCGACGCCGAAATCAAGATCGAAGCCAAGAACTGGATGCCCGACGCCTACCGTCAAACCCTGATCCGCCAGATCTCCCAACACGCCCACTCGGAAATCGTCGGCATGCTGCCCGAGGGCAACTGGGTCACCCGCGCCCCCACCCTCAAACGCAAGCTGCAACTGATGGCCAAGATCCAGGACGAAGCCGGCCACGGCCTGTACCTCTACAGCGCCATGGAAACCCTGGGCGCCGACCGCGACGAAGAAATCGCCAAGCTCCACAGCGGCAAGGCCAAGTACTCCAGCATCTTCAACTACCCCACCCTGAACTGGGCCGACATGGGCGCAGTAGGCTGGCTGGTAGACGGCGCCGCCATCGTCAACCAGGTGGTACTGCAGCGCACCTCCTACGGCCCCTACTCCCGGGCCATGGTGCGCATCTGCAAGGAAGAAAGCTTTCACCAGCGCCAGGGCTACGAACTGCTGCTGACCATGATGCGCCAGGGCACCCAGGCGCAAAAAGACATGGTCCAGGACGCGATCAACCGCCTCTGGTGGCCATCGCTGATGATGTTCGGCCCCAGCGACGAACACTCCCCCAACAGCGCCCAGTCCATGGCCTGGAAAATCAAGCGCCAGAGCAACGACGAACTGCGCCAGCGCTTCATCGACCAGACCATCCCGCAGCTGGAGCTGCTGGGCTGCACCTGCCCCGACCCGGACCTGAAGTGGAACGCCGAACGCGGCCATTACGATTTCGGCGAGATCCAGTGGAGCGAGTTCTACGAAGTGCTCAAGGGCAACGGCCCGTGCAACCAGGAACGCGTCGCCACCCGCCGCAAGGCGATTGAAGACGGTGCCTGGGTACGCGAAGCCGCCGTCGCCCACGCCCGTAAAAAACAGAACAAGAACGCCGCCTGATCGGCCACCTGATGTGGAGTCACCGTTATGTCTGAATGGACCCTGTTTGAAGTCTTCGTGCGCAGCAAGCACGGCCTGAATCACAAGCATGTGGGCAGCGTGCATGCCGCCGACACCACCATGGCCATCGAGAATGCCCGGGAGCTGTACACCCGCCGCAGTGAAGGCGTGAGCCTGTGGGTAGTGCCTTCCGCGCTGATCACCGCCTCGTCGCCGGACGAGAAAGACCCGCTGTTCGACCCGGCCGATGACAAGGTCTACCGCCACGCCAGCTTCTACGAGTTGCCGGCCGAAGTCGGGCATATGTGAGGTCGACCATGAACCCTGAAACCGATCTGATCGAATACCTGCTGCGCCTCGGCGACAGCGCCCTGATCCAGGGCCAGCGCCTGTGCCAGTGGTGCGGCCATGCGCCGGCACTGGAAGAAGAACTGGCGCTGATGAACGTCGGCCTCGACCTGGTAGGCCAGGCGCGCAACTGGCTGGAATACGCCGCCGAGCTGCTGGACGACGGGCGCGACGCCGATCACCTGGCCTTCCGCCGGGATGAGCGGGCCTATCGCAACCTGCTGCTGGTGGAACAACCCAACGGCGACTACGCGGTGACCATCCTCAAGCAATTCCTGTATGACGCCTGGCACTTGCCGGTGTTGAGCGGCCTGGCCCAATCCAGCGACGAACGCATCGCCGGCATCGCGGCCAAGGCGGTGAAGGAAGTCACCTATCACCTGCGCCGCTCCGGCGAGTGGGTGGAGCGCCTCGGGGACGGCACCGAGGAAAGCCATAAACGCATGCTCGCGGCGATCCCCGAGCTGTGGCGGTTCACCGTGGAACTGACCAGCGCCGACGACAGTGAACAGCGCCTGCACGCCGCCGGCATTACGCCGGACGCCGCTCAGGTTGCCGCAGCGTGGCAGACCCAGGTCAGCGAAATCTTTACCAGCGCCACCCTGCCCCTGCCGCCTGCTGCGAGCTATTTCTACCTGGATGCACGCCGCGGTTTGCACAGCGAGCACCTGGGAATTTTGTTGGCGGAAATGCAGTTTTTGCCCCGAGCGTACCCCGATGCAACCTGGTGAACTGATCGCCAGCGACCAGGGCGCACGCCCGGCGCAACCCACCGACCTGGCTGCCGCGTGGGCCACCCTGGCGCAGGTCATGGACCCGGAAGTGCCGGTGGTGAGCGTGGTCGACCTGGGCATAGTGCGCGACCTGGACTGGCAGGCCGGCCACTTGCATGTGGTGGTCACGCCGACCTACTCCGGCTGCCCCGCCACCGAAGTGATCGAGGGCGACATCCGCGATGCATTGGAGCTGGCAGGTTTCCGCGCGCCGCAACTGGAACGCAAGCTGACCCCGGCCTGGACCACCGACTGGATCACCAGCAGCGGCCGCGAACGCCTGCGGGCCTACGGCATCGCACCGCCCCAAGGCAGTAGCGGCAAACGCAGCCTGCTGGGAGAAAGCCCGGTGATTGCCTGCCCGCAATGCGGCAGCACCCACACCGAAGTGCTCAGCGAATTCGGCTCCACCGCCTGCAAGGCGCTGCACCGCTGCCGCGATTGCCTGGAACCGTTCGACTATTTCAAGTGCATCTGAGGGGCCAGCGGCCCGCTTGGTTGGAGAACAACAATGAGCAAATTTCACAGCCTGACCATCAAGGATGTGCGCAACGAGACCCGTGACGCGGTGTCCATCGCCTTCGAGATTCCGCAGCACCTGCAAGACAGCTTCCACTTCACCCAGGGCCAGCACCTGGTGATGCGCACCCAGCTGGATGGCGAGGAAGTGCGCCGTTCCTATTCGATCTGCACCGGGGTCAATGACGGCGAACTGCGCATCGCCATCAAGCGCGTGGCCGGTGGACGGTTCTCCGCCTTTGCCAATGAGCAGCTCAAGGCCGGGCACAGCCTGGAAGTGATGCCGCCCGCCGGGCATTTTCATGTGGACCTTGATCCCGCTCGCCACGGCCATTACCTGGCAGTGGCGGCAGGCAGCGGTATCACGCCGATCCTGTCGATCATCAAGACCACCCTGCAAGCCGAGCCCCACAGCCGCGTGACGCTGCTGTACGGCAACCGTTCCAGCTCCGGTGCACTGTTTCGCGAACAGCTGGAAGACCTGAAGAACCGCTACCTGCAGCGCCTGAACCTGATCTTCGTGTTCAGCCGCGAGCAGCAGGATGTCGACCTTTACAACGGCCGCATTAACGCCGAGAAGTGCGAGCAACTGTTCTCCCGCTGGCTCGACGTAAAAGCCCTCGACGCGGCCTTTATCTGCGGCCCGCAGGAGATGACCGAGATCGTGCGCGACAGCCTCAAGGCCAAGGGCATGGCGCCGGAGCGCATCCATTTCGAACTGTTCGCCGCCGCCGGCAGCCAGCACAAGCGCGAGGCCCGCGAAGCGGCGCGGCAAGTGGATGCGGCGGTCAGCCAGATCACGGTGATCAGCGATGGCCGCGCCCTCGCCTTCGACCTGCCCCGCAACACTCAGAGCATCCTCGACGCGGGCAATGCCCAGGGCGCCGAGCTGCCGTATTCGTGCAAGGCCGGCGTGTGCTCCACCTGCAAATGCAAAGTCATCGAAGGCGAAGTGGAGATGGACAGCAACCACGCCCTCGAAGACTACGAAGTGGCCGCCGGCTATGTGCTGTCGTGCCAGGCATTCCCGGTCAGCGACAAGGTGGTACTGGATTTCGATCAGCTTTAAGGACACACCGCTCCCCTGTAGGAGCGAGCTTGCTCGCGAAGATCGTTAACGATGACGCGGGTAGCCTGAATCAACGCGGCGCCCTCAGGTTTTTCGCGAGCAAGCTCGCTCCTACAGGACGCAGGTTTAACCACAACAACAATAAAAAGGAGCACACCACCATGACCCCCGACGATATCGAGCGCATCCGTCGACATCCCGATTTCATCCAGTTGGTACGCCGCAAACAGAACCTGTACTGGTCGCTGTCGCTGATCATGCTGGTGATCTATTTCGGGTTTGTGCTGTTGGTGGCGTTCTCCCCGGCTACCCTCGGGCAGTCGTTGAGCGGCGGCGTGACCACCGTGGGCATGCTGGTGGGTGTGGTGATTGTGCTGCTGGCGTTCGCGCTGACCGGCTTTTATGTGTACCGCGCTAACCACGTGATCGACCCGCTGAACGACAAGCTCAAGCAGGAGTGCACAGCATGAGCCGGCTGGTAGCGTGGTTTCTCCTGCCGCTGGCATTGGCCACGGACCTTGCAGTCGCCGCCGACGGCGCATCCCGGCCACTGAACTGGAACGCCATCGGCATGTTCCTGGTGTTCGTGCTGTTCACCCTCGGCGTGACTCGCTGGGCCGCCCTGCGCACCCGTTCCGCCAGCGACTTCTACACCGCCGGCGGCGGCATGAGCGGCTTCCAGAATGGCCTGGCGATTGCCGGCGACATGATCTCGGCGGCGTCATTCCTCGGCATCTCGGCGATGATGTTCCTCAACGGTTATGACGGCCTGCTCTACGCCCTGGGCGTGTTGGCAGGCTGGCCGATCATCCTGTTCCTGATCGCCGAGCGCCTGCGCAACCTGGGCAAGTACACGTTTGCCGATGTGGTGTCCTACCGCCTGGAGCAGACCCCGGTGCGCCTGACCTCGGCCTTCGGCACCCTGACCGTGGCGCTGATGTACCTGGTGGCGCAGATGGTGGGCGCCGGCAAGCTGATCGAGCTGCTGTTCGGCATCGACTACCTGTACGCGGTGATGCTGGTGGGCGTGCTGATGGTGTTCTACGTGACCTTCGGCGGCATGCTCGCCACCACCTGGGTGCAGATCATCAAGGCGGTGATGTTGCTGTTCGGCACCACCTTCATGGCGTTCATGGTGCTCAAGCACTTTGGTTTCAGCACCGAGGCGATGTTCGCCGGGGCCACCGCCGTGCACGCCAAGGGCAGCGCGATCATGGCGCCGGGCGGCTTGCTGTCGAACCCGATCGATGCGATTTCCCTGGGGCTGGGCATGATGTTCGGCACCGCCGGGTTGCCGCATATCCTGATGCGCTTCTTTACCGTCAGCGACGCCAAGGAAGCGCGCAAGAGCGTGTTCTACGCCACCGGTTTCATTGGCTACTTCTACCTGCTGCTGGTCATCGTCGGCTTCGGCGCCATCGTCATGGTGGGTACTGACCCAAGCTTCCGGGATGCCAACGGCGCGATCATCGGCGGCGGCAACATGATCGCCGTGCACCTGGCACAGGCCGTGGGCGGCAACCTGTTCCTCGGGTTCATTTCGGCGGTGGCCTTCGCGACCATCCTGGCCGTGGTCGCCGGGCTGGCGTTGTCCGGCGCGTCGGCGGTGTCCCACGACCTGTATGCCTGCGTGATCCGCAAGGGCCAGGCCAGCGAGCAGCAGGAAATCCGCGTGTCGCGCATCGCCACGCTGTGCATCGGCGTGCTGGCGATCATCCTCGGCCTGCTGTTTGAGTCGCAGAACATTGCGTTCCTGTCCGGCCTGGTACTGGCAATCGCCGCCTCGGTGAATTTCCCGGTGCTGTTCCTCTCGATGTACTGGAAGGGCCTGACCACCCGTGGCGCGGTGACCGGCAGCCTGGCGGGACTGGTCTCGGCCATCGTGCTGCTGGTGCTGAGCCCGGCGGTGTGGGTCAACGTACTGCATTACGACAAGGCGCTGTTCCCCTATTCCAACCCTGCCCTGTTTTCCATGAGCCTGGCGTTTTTCAGCGCCTGGGTCTTTTCCGTCACCGACCGCTCGCCCCGCGCTGCCGTTGAACGCGGGCGTTACCTGGCGCAGTTCATTCGCTCCATGACCGGCATTGGTGCCGCAGGCGCCAGCAAACACTAACTCTCATTTTCCAACCCGGAGGAATCGTGATGTCTCACGCCCCTACCCTGCAAAGTTTTATCGCTGGCCGCTGGATCGGCCAACACGGCGCCCAGGTGCTGCGCAGCGCCATTGACGGCCACGAGCTGGCACGCACTCACGAGGAGCGCCCGGACTTCGCCGAAGCCATCGAACACGGGCGCCGCCAGGGTGTCAGCGGGCTGATGGCCCTGGATTTCCAGCAGCGGGCCCAGCGCCTCAAGGCCATCGCGCTGTACCTGAGCGAGCGCAAGGAACAGCTCTACGCCCTCTCCCACCACAGCGGCGCGACCCGTGCCGACAGCTGGATCGATATCGAAGGCGGCAACAGCACGCTGTTCACCTACGCCAGCCTGGGCTCGCGGGAATTGCCGTCGGGCAATATCGTCCACGAAGGCCCGGCGATGCAGCTGAGCAAGCTCGGCAGCTTTGCCGGCACCCATATCCTGGTGCCTCGTGGCGGCCTCGTGGTGCACATCAACGCGTTCAACTTCCCGATCTGGGGCATGCTGGAAAAATTCGCCCCGAGTTTCCTGGCGGGCATGCCATGCATCGTCAAGCCGGCCAGCGCCACCAGCTACCTGACCGAAGCCGTGGTGCGCCTGATGGACGAATCCGGCCTGCTGCCACCCGGCAGCCTGCAACTGGTGATCGGCAGCACCGGCGACTTGCTCGACCGCCTGCAAGGCCAGGACGTGGTGACCTTCACCGGCTCAGCCGACACCGCCGCCAAGCTGCGGGTCAACCCGAACCTGATCCGCAACTCGGTGCCGTTCAACGCCGAGGCCGACTCGCTGAACTGCGCGATCCTCGCCCCGGACGTAAGCCCGGACGACGAAGAGTTCGAGCTGTTCATCAAGGAAGTCGCCCGGGAAATGACCACCAAGGCCGGGCAGAAATGCACCGCCATTCGCCGCGCCATCGTGCCGGCCAAACATATCGACGCCGTCGCCACCCGCCTGCGGGACCGCCTGAAAAAAGTCGTGGTGGGCGACCCGTCGGTGGAAGGCGTGCGCATGGGCGCACTGGCCTCCCACGACCAGCAGAAAGACGTGGCCGAACGCCTGGAAAGCCTGCTGCAGAGCAGCGACATGCTGTTCGGCGCCCGCGACGGCTTTGAGCCCCGCGGTGAAAACGTCAGCCAGGGCGCGTTCTTCGCCCCGACCCTGCTGCAAGCCCGCGACCCGCATGCGGAAGGCGGCGCCCACGACATCGAGGCCTTCGGCCCGGTCAGCACGCTGATGGCCTACGACGACCTCGACGAAGCCCTGGCCCTGGCCGCACGCGGCAAAGGCAGCCTCGTCGCGAGCCTGATCACCAAAGACCCGCAGATCGCTGCCAAAGCCATCCCGGTGGCTGCCGCGTGGCACGGCCGCCTGCTGGTGCTCGACCGCGAATCCGCCGCCGAATCCACCGGCCACGGCTCGCCCCTGCCGCAACTCAAGCACGGCGGCCCGGGCCGCGCCGGTGGCGGCGAAGAACTCGGCGGCTTGCGCGCCGTGAAACACTACCTGCAACGCGCAGCGGTACAGGGCTCACCGACCATGCTGGCGGCGGTCACCGGCGAGTACGTACGCGGCGCCAAGGTCATCGAGACAGAAGTGCACCCGTTCCGCCGCTTCTTCCAGGACCTGCAGATTGGCGAATCGCTGCTGACCCACCGCCGCACCGTCACCGAGGCCGACCTGGTGAACTTCGGCTGCCTGTCGGGCGATCACTTCTACATGCACTTCGATGACATCGCCGCCAAGGAATCGCAATTCGGCAAACGCATTGCCCATGGTTACTTTGTGCTGTCGGCGGCGGCCGGGCTGTTTGTGTCCCCGGCACCGGGGCCGGTGCTGGCGAACTACGGGCTGGACACCCTGCGGTTTATCAACCCGGTGGGCATTGGCGACACCATCCAGGCGCGGCTGACCTGCAAGCGCAAGATCGACCAGGGCAAGAAGAGCCCCCAGGGCATTCCGCAAGGCGTGGTGGCGTGGGATGTGGAGGTGACCAACCAGTTGGGTGAGCTGGTGGCCAGTTATGACATCTTGACGTTGGTGGTCAAACGCGAGGAGTGAGTGCTGAGACCAATGTGGGAGCTGTCGAGCCCCGGCGAGGCTGCGATGGGATCACCGCGCCGTACCTGCCAGACCGCGGCGCCTGCATCGCAGCC
>NZ_JBSVWQ010000143.1:0-15174 GCF_054071215.1 Pseudomonas sp. SDO5522_S412
CCGCATTCGCGAGCAAGCCCGCTCCCACATTCGATTGCGTTCCAGCATTTAAATAGGTGACCTTCACGGGCTGTAATACCCCACAGCCACCATGAAATGTCCGGTTTTGCGCAAATACGCATGCTTGTTCTCAACCTTTCCGGTCACCGGATTTTTCCAGCGGTACTTGTATTCCCCCTGATCCTGCTCGGCCATGACCGCCAGGATCGGCTCACCCACCGGCTTCCCGTCGGGATCCTTGATCTTGCTGAAATCCGTATTCACCAACCGCGGAGTCGTGCCATGGGCCACGTAGCGCTGGGTGTCGAGGTCAACCACAAACACATACAAATCGTCCTGTAGAAAACCACCCTGCATGGCGTTGATCGCCTTGAGCGTCCCAACCGGGTCTTTCTCCAGCGCCTTGACGGCTTTGTTTCGCAGCGCTCTGGCATGTTCCGGCGTCGCCCGCGGCAGGTAGTAGCCAACGGCCAAAATCCGCTGCCCGACGCGCTGGTAATACACATGCTTGCGCTCCACCTTGCCGTCATTCCAGTTCTGCCACCGGTAATCGGCCTGCTGGATGCCACTGCCCTCAGGCACCGCCAGCGCGTCCTTGAACGACTTGTTCAAATCCGGCCCCAGTACCTCGGAAACGTTGCGCCCGATCAACGCAGAAGAGGGCCCGCCACTCGCCAGCAGCACGCCCTTGGTGTTGACCACGAACACGTAACGGTCCTGGTCGACGAATTCACCCTGGCGGCTGAACGCCGCAAAAGCCTTGTCACCATTCGTCTGGTAATACGCCAAGGCCTTTTCCAGCAAGGCCTTGGCGGCTTGGGCATCCGCCTCCTCAGCGGTGGCGGCGTGCACCAGGCCAACACATAACAGCAGCAGCCAGGTGGCTCGGAGCATTGCCTTCATTACCCGTCCCTCGATCTTGTTGGTGTGCCAAGAGCGTAGACGGTTTGCCGGCAAATCAGAACGGTTTGGTCGGCAGGTATTTGCCATCCAGGGTAATCACCGCGCGGGAGCCGCCGTCCGGGTCTTCGACCTTCTTGATGTCCAGCTTGAAGTTGATCGCGCTGATGATGCCGTCGCCAAATTGTTCGTGCACCAGGGCCTTGAGGGTCGAACCGTAGACCTGCAGCATTTCATAGAAACGGTACATGGTCGGGTCCGTCGGCACGCCGCCCGGAAAGCTGCCGCGCAGGGGCACGGTTTGCAGCAGGCGGCTGGCGTCCTGGTCGAGGCCAAGCTTGTCGCAGACCACATCGGCAGCGTCCTTGGGCAGCGGATGCTGGCCGAGCAGGGCGGCGGTAACGAACGCCAGGCTCAGGCCGGTGCCGTCGGTGAGGTCCTGCCATGACAGGTTCTTGCGCGCCTTGATGTCGATGACGGTGTCGGCCAGGGCCAGGCGTGGGGATTGGGCGAATTGGGATTGCAACATGGTGATGTCCTCTTGGGTTTGAATAAGGTTCAGGCAGCGTAGGCACGGGTGGCCGGGTGGTCGAGCAGTGACACGAAGCGCCCGCTGCGGCCATCCAGGGCGTCGATGGCGCCGCTTTCGATGTCGTAGACCCAGCCGTGCAGGCTCAGCCGGCCTTGTTCCAGGGCCAGGGCCACGGAAGGGTGGGTCTTGAGGTTGGCCAGTTGGGCGACCACGTTTTCCCGTACCAGCGAGTTCAGCCGGTCGGCATCCGATGCGTGAGTGCGGGCGGCATTGATCACCTTGGCCGACTCGGCGTGGCGCAGCCAGTTGGCCACGGCGGGCAAGTGGTCGAGGCATTTGCAGGTGGAGATCGCGGTCATGGCACCGCAGTCGGAGTGGCCGCAGATCACGATGTCGCTGACGCCGAGAACGGCTACTGCGTATTCGACGGTGGCCGACACGCCGCCAGGCTCCGGCCCGTAGGACGGGACGATGTTGCCGGCGTTACGGATCACAAACAGGTCACCGGGTTCCTGCTGGGTCAGCAGTTCCGGGACTACGCGGCTGTCGGAACAGGACACGAACAACGTGCCGGGGTTTTGCGTGGTAGCCAGGTGTTTGAACAGGTCGCTGCGTTGAGTGAAGGCTTCACCCTGGAACTTGCGGAAGCCGTCGATGAGATCTTGCATGGTGGTTCTCCTTGCGTCGCTGATGGGGCAAGGATGGAAGTTTTCAGCTATAGCGTCCAAGACCGGCTTATTATGGTTTCTATAAGTCATGCCTATAGTTGGAGCGCCTTCCATGTTGCTGCGTCATATCCGCTACCTGCTGGCCGTTGCCGAGCACCGTAATTTCACCCGGGCGGCGGAGGCGCTGCATGTGTCGCAGCCGACCTTGTCGCAGCAGATCCGGCAACTGGAAGACACTCTCGGTGCGCCACTGCTGGACCGTTCCGGCAGAAGCGTCAGCCTGACCGATGCAGGCGAGGCCTATGTGCGGTTTGCGCGCCTGGCCTTGCAGGATCTGCAGGCCGGCACCCGCGCCATGCATGACGTGCAGGACCTGAGCCGTGGCAGCTTGCGCCTGGCGATGACGCCGACATTTACCGCCTACCTGATCGGGCCGCTGCTGGCGCGATTTGCCGGGCTGTATCCGGGGATTACAGTGAGTGTCGAGGAGCTGACCCAGGACCGCATGGAGGCGGCACTGACGGAGGATTTGCTGGATATCGGCATCGGTTTTACCGGCGAGCATTTGCCGGATATCGAGTGTGAAGGGGTGTTTGTCGAGGCGTTGAGCGTAGTGGTGAGCGCCGGTCATCCCGGCATTGATCGACAGTCGTGGCTCCAGCAGCCGTTGGTGCTGCTGAATGCCGGCTTCGCCACGCGTCGCTATATCGATGAGTATTTTCGCAGCCAGGCGGTGAAACCGCTGATTACCATGGAGGCCAATTCCATCAGCGCGATTATCGAAATCGTACGAAATACGCAGTTGGCGACCATCCTGCCCAGCGCGATTGCCCAGGTGCAGCCGGGGTTGCAGGCGGTGCCGCTAAGCCCGCCGTTGCCGCAACGCACGGCGGCGTTGCTCAGCCGCAAGGGAGGCTATCGCAGTGCGGCGTGCAGGGCGTTTGTCGAGCTGGTCAGGGCGCAGCCAGCCACTGATTGATGATGCCGTCATACACGCCGGTCACCGTGCTCAAGTGCAGCCACTGGTCCACGTAACTCTTCCATGCGACATCATCGCGGGGCAGCAGGAACGCTTTTTCGCTGTACTGCATGTACCGCTCGGGATTCACCGCGCACAGTCCCGGCTTGAGCTTCTGCTGATACCGCGCCTCGCTGGCGTCGGTGATCATCACGTCCGCCTTGTTCGCCAGCAGTTCCTCGAAAATCGTCACGTTATCCGGGAACAGCGTCAGTTGTGCCTTGCCCAAATGCGCCCGCGCAAATACTTCATTGGTGCCGCCCGCAGGCTCGATCACGCGTACCTGCGGCTGATTGATCTGCTCCACCGTCTGATAGCGCTGCACATCGGCGCAACGCACCAGCGGGATCTTGCCGTCGACGCCCAATGGTTGGCTGAAAAACGCCTTTTTCTGCCGCTCCAGGGACACTGAAATACCACCCACCGCAATATCACAGCGCTGGGCCAGGAAGTCCGGCATCAGGGTTTTCCAGGTGGTCGGCACCCACTTCACCTGCACCCCAAGGCTCTTGGCCAGGGACTGGGCCATCGAAATGTCGATGCCTTCGTAGCTGCCGTCCGGGCGCAAATAGCTGTAGGGCTTGTAGTCGCCGGTGGTACAGACGCTCATTTCGCCGCGCTGGAGCACTTCATCCAGGCGCGACGCAGGGCTGTCGGCCAGGGCCTGGGCAGACAGGCCGGCCAGCAGGGAAAGGGTCAGCAATGCTTTCATGCGGTCGGGTCCTTGGGCATGGGCAGGGCCGCCATTATTTGCAAATGTTTAGCCACGGCACAACCAAACTCCATCAAGACTGGATTTAACGGCTTAACCTCGCGTGTGAGGCTGCCCGGCATCTCTTTACTGTGAATCCCGCATGGACGGTTCCCCCGACACACACCCTGAGACATCGCCAGGCGCCACCGCGTCCAGCCGTCCGGATGGTCGTCGAGTCACCGCTGATGCCCTCCCTTCCGAACTCGCCTTCTGGGCGCTCTGGCACTGCCGCCACGCGCGCCCACCGGACACCTTTCTCCTACGTTGATTTGCCCGAATGGATGCCCCGCGCATCTGCCCGGCAGCGCCCGCGCGCCTGCCTGACGCGAACGTATGAGAATGCCCATGAGCACGCCCTTTGCCACCCTGCACGAAGCCCAGTCCTTTCTTGAGCAGAACCCGGATATCGAGATGTTCGAGCTGTTCATCCTCGACAACAACGGTGTGCCTCGCGGCAAACTGCTGCACCGCGATGAACTGCTGGCGGTCTATGAAAGTGGCCGGCCGCTGCCGAGTACCATCCTCGGCCTGACCATCAATGGCGACGACGTGGAGAACTCCGGGCTGGTCTGGGAAGTCGGTGATATCGACTGCCGCGCTTACCCGGTCAGCGGCAGTTTGCAGCGCATGCCGTGGCGCCTGATCCCGACGGCAGCAGTGCAAGTCAGCATGCACCCCACCGAAGGCATGCCCGCTACCGTGGCCGATCCCCGGCACCTGCTGGCCAGGGTGATTGACGACCTCAAGGCCGACGGCTATTACCCGGTGATGGCGGCGGAGCTGGAGTTCTATTTGCTCGACCAGAAACCCGACAGCAACGGCCGCCCGCAACCGGCGCGGGATGTCGACGGCGGGCGCCCGCGCTCGACCCAGGTCTACGGCCTGCGGGAGCTGGAGCAGATCGAACCGTTCCTCGCCGACCTCTACAGCGCCTGCAAACTCCAGGGCATCCCGGCGCGCACGGCGATTTCCGAATACGCCCCGGGCCAGGTGGAAATCACCCTGGAACATCGCAGCGATGCCCTGCAAGCCATGGACGAGGCGGTGCGTTACAAGCGCCTGGTCAAGGGCGTAGCCCACAAGCACGGGATGACCGCGTGTTTCATGGCCAAGCCGTTTGACGATCTGGCCGGCACCGGCATGCACATGCACGTCAGCCTGGCCGACCGCGACGGCAATAACCTGTTTGCCAGCGAAGCGCCCGACGGCACGCCGCTGTTGCGCCACGCGGTGGGCGGCATGCTCAGCACCTTGCTCGACTCGTTGCTGATGTTCTGCCCCAACGCCAACTCCTATCGACGCTTCCAGACCAACAGCTACGCGCCGCTGGCCGCGACCTGGGGCGTGGACAACCGCACCGTCACGCTGCGGGTGCCCGGCGGGCCGGCGTTTTCCCGGCATATCGAACACCGTATCTGCGGCGCCGACGCCAACCCGTACCTCGCGGCGGCCGCGATTCTGGCCGGTATCCACCGGGGCATCCGCGAACAGCGCGACCCCGGCGCGCCGGTGGAGGGCAACGGTTATGCCCAGGCCAAGGAGTTGCTGCCCACCGATTGGCTGACCACCTTGCGTGCGCTTGAAGGCTCGGTTTGGGCGCGTGAGGCGTTCGGCGGCGAATTCCTCGGCGTGTACCTGGCGGTCAAGCGGGCCGAATACCGTCAGTTCATGGGCGAGGTGGGCGAGCAGGATTGGCGCTGGTATCTGCACCAGGCCTGAAGATGAAGGCGCTGATCACAGACAGTTTACAGACAGGCAGCGGGCTGGATACTGGTTCTTCATTAACGGCGAACAATCCTTCGACCTTTTTTTCACGAGACGGTGGTTAAGCTGCGAATGTCTGATCCATTAACAGAGTCGTGTGATGCCGTCGCAACCGCCGTCTTCCATCGAGATTGAATTTGCCGAACGCGCTGGCCAGCAGCATGCCCTGGTCTGCGCCGACACGCGTCCGCCGGGGCTGTTGCGGCGCCTGGGGTTGTGGCGCGATGAGCAATTGGTGCGCCGTGCACTGAAGATCGCCGGCGAGCCAGGGCTGATTCTCGACCTGGCGTGCGGCTCCGGGCGCTTTTGGCCGGTGCTGGCCGAGCACAGCAACCGGGTGATCCTGGCGTCGGACAATTCCCAGGACATGCTCGACCACGCCCGTACCCACCACGCGCCGGGCTTGCTCAAGCGGATCAAGACCTTCCAGGGCTCGGCATTTTCCATCGGCCTTTCGGCCAACGCGGTGGACTGCATTTTTTGCCTGGAGTTGTTTCGCCATGTGCCAACGGCAGAAGGGCGCCTGGCTCTGCTCGGTGAGTTTCATCGGGTAAGCCGCGACACGGTAATTGTTTCGGTCAACAGCGACAGCGGCTACCGGGCGTTGCAGCCTGGCCCGGCGGCAGTTGCCAGCCACCGGGCGCAAGTGGAGGCGGAGTTTCGCCTGGCGGGTTTCAAGGTCCTCGGTCAACAGGAGTTCATGCCCGGCTCAGCCATGTGGCGGGTGTATGTCCTGCGTAAGAGAGGATAAGTACCGACTGTCGGACTATTCTTCAGCTCCTATAAGAGTTTTCATGGCGGATGCTGTACTGCGAATGCTCGCAACTCCCTTTCGCGATATATACTGCGCGCCATTCTTCAAGGGAGAGCCGTGTGGCCATCGATATTCACTGGATCTGCGACAACGATAGCCTCGGCCAGCACTGCGCCGAATGGCAGCAGTTGCCATTCGTCGCCCTCGACACCGAATTCATGCGGGTCGACACTTTTTATCCCATTGCCGGGCTGATCCAGATCGGTGATGGCGTGCGCGCGTACCTGATCGACCCCCTGACCATCGACAACTGGCAACCCCTGGCCGCCTTGCTGGAGAACCCGGCGGTGATCAAGGTGGTACACGCTTGCAGCGAAGACCTGGAAGTGTTGCTGCGCCTGACCGGCAGCCTGCCGGTGCCGTTGTTCGACACGCAACTGGCGGCGGCCTACCTGAACCTCGGTTTCTCCATGGGCTATTCGCGGTTGGTGCAAGCCGTCCTCGATATCGAGTTGCCCAAGGGCGAGACCCGCTCCGACTGGTTGCAGCGGCCATTGTCCGAGACGCAAATCAGCTACGCCGCCGAAGACGCGGTGCACCTGGCAGAAGTCTACACACGCCTGCGCCCGAAGCTTTCCGACGACAAATACGCCTGGGTCCTGGAAGACGGTGCCGAACTGGTGGCCAACCTGCGCCGCGAAGTCGACCCGTACGAGGTTTATCGCGACGCCAAGCTCGCCTGGAAACTCTCCCGTGCCCAGCTCGCCGTATTGCGCGAACTGTGCGCCTGGCGCGAACAGCAAGCCCGTGCCCGTGACCTGCCGCGCAACCGGATCATCCGTGAGCACTCGTTATGGCCCCTGGCCAAATCCCAGCCGGATAACCTCGCCGCGCTGGGCAAGATCGAAGACATGCACCCGCGCACCGTGCGCCAGGACGGCGAGTTCCTGCTGGGCCTGATCAAGCGCGCCGGCAGCGTGCCCATGGACCAGTGGCCACCGGCGGTTGCCGAGCCATTGCCGGTGGACGCCGCCACGCTGATCAAGCAACTGCGCGCCCTGGGCCAGGCCGAGGCCGAACGCCTGGACATGGCGCCGGAACTGATGCTGCGCAAGAAAACCCTTGAAGCCCTGGTCAAGAGCGGCTACCCCGAGGGGCCTTACCAATTGCCAGATTCGCTGCGTGGCTGGCGCCGCGAATTGATGGGCCAGGCGCTGCTGGACAGCCTGGCCACTGCCGGAGAACAGCCTTGAAACGTATTTGCTCCATCTATCGCAGCCTCAAACGAAACGAGATGTACCTCTACGTGCTGAAAAGCGATGCACTGGAGCGCGTGCCGGAAAGTCTGCTGGCCGCCTTCGGCAAGCCGCACCACGCCTTCGACCTGGTGCTGAGCCCGGAGCGCAAGCTGTCCCGCGAGGACATCACCGTGGTTCTGGAGAACCTCGAAAAGCAGGGTTACCACCTGCAAATGCCGCCGGCCGAGGACGAGTACATCGAACACTTGCCCGAAGAGCTGCTGCGACGCAATGACCCGATGTGATCGGTCAGTGCCCCGTCCGGGGCACATCATCTATGGAATTCAATTTTTGGCGGCGGCCGCACGGTACAGTGAACTGGACCGGCGGCCGCCTGCAGTGTTTTTGAAAGGTTTGAACCATGCGCGTTCTGATTGCTGAACACGATCACCCGCTGTACGCCCGGCTGCTGCGCGAAGCGGCGCCGGACCTTGAGGTCATGACCAGCGGCGACTCCGCCGAATTGTCGCGCCTGGCGGCCGATTGCCCGGTGTGGCTGGGCCAGCCGGATCTTCTGGCCACCTTGCTGCGCCAGGGGCACCAGCCACAATGGCTGCAATCCACCTGGGCCGGCATCACGCCGCTGCTGGCCGACGGCCTGCCGCGGGATTACCGCCTGACCCGCGCCGTGGGCATTTTTGGCCAGGTGATGGCCGAATACGTGCTGACTTACATGCTTGGCCATGAGCGTGAAGTGCTGGCGCGGCTGGTCAGCCAGGTCGAGCGCAAGTGGGATAACCGCATGGGCCAGAGCCTGGCGGGGCGCAAAGTGCTGATCGTCGGTACCGGTGATATCGGCCGCAGCGTTGCGCAATTCCTGCAGCCGTTTGGCGTTGAGCTGTACGGCATTGCCAGTGAGGCCCGTGAGCAGGCGCCGTTTGTCGAAGTTGCCGGGCTCGAGGCGTTGCCGCGCCTGGTGGGTGAGGTGGACTACGTGGTCAACCTGCTGCCCAACACACCGAACACCCATGATTTGTACAATGCTGCGCTGTTCAAGCAATTCAAGCCGACCGGGTTGTTCATCAACGTCGGGCGCGGTGTGGCGGTGGTCGATGCGGACCTGGTGGAAGCATTGAAGGAAGGTCATCTGGCCGGCGCGGTGATTGACGTTTGCCGTCAGGAGCCATTGCCACAGCGCCATCCGTTCTGGACTGCCTGGGGCTTGCTGTTGACCGGCCACAGCTCGGCGCCGACTTCGCCGGGGATGATGGTGCAATTATTTGTCGAGAATTTGCGCGCGTACCAGGCGCAGGAAACGTTGCGCGGCGAAGTGAGTTTCGAGCGCGGTTACTGACAGCGCGAAGGCCCGGCAACGCGTGTTGCCGGGCGCTTACAAATTTCTGCAAACACTAATCAGATGTTCGTTTCGCAGGCCGTATGTGAGGCTCGTACCCCTCTCCAGATGGGTACATTCTCATGTTGAATGCTGGCACTGTGTCTCTCCCTCCACGGGTAACTTCGCAACTTTCCCTGCTTTCTACCGAGCCGGCGGCGCTCCCTCTATTGCCCTCTGCTCTGGGTGCTACGGCCGATCTCAATACGCAGGCCCTCGCCCCAGTCCCCCGGCAATCCGGTCTCACCGCGGCGTTGGGCGACCGCGAGAATCTGCGGACACTGGGCCAGAAGCTCAACGAAATCGCCAGCCGTCTTGGCGTGAATGCCAGCCCTCAAGCGGTGCTGGCCGCGCTGCAAACGACACCGATGCAAATACACCCCGACTCGTCCTACCCGACCCAGGCGGGTAAAGCGGCGACGGTAGAGACCTTTCTCGGAAGTATCGGCTTGGGGTTGCCCACCAATCATTTTCAGCTGACCGGTCATGCCCATGCGGTGAGTGACAGGGCACTGGAGCATCCGCTCGGCAATTTTGGCGGCGGGTTGTCCTGGCCTGTTCCCATGAGCGCCGCTGAACAGCGCAGGGTACTGGCGGCGGCTACCGACCATGGCAGCCAGAACCCCAATGCACCGCACATCGGCGCAAGCGTGGGTGTACTGGAATATCTGAACGCGAACCAGCCGTTGTCGGGCGAGGCATTGGCTGATCCTGCCAAGGCACTCGAAACCCTCGTCAGCTCCACCCGCGGGCAGGCACTGGGGCAAGCCATACAGGACCAGCTTGGGGGCGCCGCCTCCGAGACCAGCGTGAACGAGTACGCACTGAGTGCGATCCATCTGCTGCTTGACCCGGAGTCCATCACGGCGCCGCACCGTAACCGCGTGGCGGGTTTCGACCTCGCCCAACAAGCCCATTGGGGCAAGCCGGCTTCGACAGTGCTCGAGCGCCTGAGCACTTACCTGCACGAAAATCACAAGACCAGTCCCGAGATGGCCAAGGCCGGCGCCTATTTGTTACTGGCACGAAAGGCGCCCGAGTTTTTGATCAAGGACATCCCCGACCGCGTGACCTACGGCAGCCCGGCCTGGGTAAGCCTCGCGGTCGCAGCGGCGGCCATAGAGGCGCAGTTCCCCGGAAAGGTGGCGCACATGACCTTTGCCCAAGTCATGTCCTGCGCGGAAAACGCGATCCTGACGAATCGAGCCGCCGCCGAACATGCACAAAAGGCGGCATTGGTGGACTGGGCCGTGGTCAACGGGATCGTCACATGCCAGCCAGATGATCGTTACAGCGACGATGAGATAGACCGTGCAAGGACGGCATTCAACGCACAACTGAAGTCGACGCTTGCGGCTACCGGTTTGTTGGAAGCCGAGATTCCAAGCCGTAAAGACATTGCGTTGGCCCATTTGAAGGAGCGGTTTGGCGAACACGTACCTTTTGAAGAGAAACGACTGAAGGTCGTTGACTCGAAACAACCGTCAGCCCAACCACTTTATGATCCGAACCGGGCGCCCGGCGGGCTTTTCTCGTTGTTGGACATCGCCATGAGCGGACTTGGCCAATACCCATGGGAAACCAGGGACTCGAGCATTGCCGAGGCAATCAAAGGCAAGAGCCTGGATTTCAGCGTGAACAAAATCTTCAACGAAGAATTTGAACAAGCAATCACTTCTCGCCAGCAAGGGGTTCGCAGCGTCATCAGGCACCTTGTCGCAACACTGCCCTTGGTTGACCGGGAAAACCTGGAGTTTGCAAAGCTCGAGTTTTTTCAGAAAAACACTTATGAACTGGGCCTCGACTTCACCTCCAAAAAAAAAGGGGGGGCGGACAATAAGTTGTGGGTCAAGGCGACCGGAAGAAATGGCGACACCGTTTATGAAATTGACTTGAAAGCAGGCGCAATCAAGGCCGTGCCTGCCTCTGAATTAACAACAAAGCGGGAGCGGCAAGCCAACAAAACGTTCAAGACGGAGCCCTTCAAACCCAAGACCGTGAGTGAGGCTGCCTTTGGACCGAAAAACCAGGAGGGCTTATCGACGCCGCCCATCAGTTTTTCCAGTACGCGAACGCAGCACATCGCCGACGCTTTTGTTGAGCACCTCGATCTTGATAGTGATGACGTCAAGGCTTATGCCCAGGGTGTGACCTCGTTCGATAAACAAATGGCAACCGAGTGGAACGTCACCAACTTTTTTCTCGACCTGATTCCGCTTAGGTCAGCCATTGCGAACTTTTCCAAGGGCAACCACCTGGAAGGGGCCAGTGACCTGGCGCTGGATGTCTTTGGTTTTGTCACGGCGGGCGCGGGTGTGGCGGCGAAAGTCACGAAGGCGGGAGCCAAGGTCGCGAGCGCCGCCGCCAAGGCCATTCAAGTGGCAAAAGTCATCGGTGTGGCTGCCATTCAAGCATTCAACCCATTGGATGGCTTCAGCGAACTGGTCGCGGGCGGTGCCCGGTTGCTGGGCAAAGGCGCCAACTTTGTACGCGCCACGGGTGCAGAGGTGGTCAACAAGCTCAGGGGCGCGAGCGGCAGCTATGACCTGTTGAAGGCTGCCAGTAAACACTATGACGCAGCAGCGACGGGTACCTTCAAGGTCGCCGGGCAAAGCGTTGATGGAGGCGCGGTACTCCAGAACGGTCGATGGTATGCGTTTGATGTGGACAGGATGCGGCCTTACGGCAGCCCTCTTGAAGGCTTCACCGCAAAAACGAGTGCGATGGATGGGGCGATCATCACCACGGCTGCCGAGCCGGGCAGCGCCCTGAACAACCGGTTGCTTGGCGACTACAGCGTGGCTGAATCGAAAATAGCCGGGCTTGCGCGCAACAGTCAGGGGATCTATGTGGCGGCGGACGGTCACTTGTCCCACATCCGCCATACCGATACTGCCGGCAACACTGCGGTCTACGAAGTGCGGCAAGTGACTCGCACCGCCGACGGTGCCGTACAGGCGCAGATTTATCACAACAACCGGCAAACGCCGCTGCTGGTGCAGCACCTGCAGGGGGACCAATGGCAGCGCCTGGGGGCACGCGGCGGTAACCCGCCTTCTGTGGCATCAGACCTGGGGCCGGAAATTGGCGGGGGCGGTGAGGGGACGATCTACGACAGTCTCGACGGGAAAAGTGTCTATAAGGACTATGGCCCTTCATCCATGACTTCTGCCGACGACTTTGTCGATAACGAGACCCTGTGCCTGAACAGCTATTACGGTGACGGCTTTGCAACCACGATATTTGAAAATGGTCGCCGTTATTTGAAAATGGGCAAGCTGGACGGGGTGGATGTAAATACCCTGGCAAGGGGAAGTTTGCCCCCAGAGGCCAGGCTTTTACTGGATGACGCATTTCGGCGCATGGAACAGAAAAATCTTTACCACAACGATCTGCAGTTAAGTAATTTCCTGTATTCAGCGAGGGATAATAAAATCTATCCAGTGGACTTGAACGCAAACGGTCTTGAAGACATGACACCGTTTCTCGCCAGTATGTACAAGCGTGATCGAGACGAGTTGCGCAGGGCCTATTACGCGCTGATCGCCAAGGCGTAGCTGCACTTGTGGCGGGTGTACCCTGCTGTGATCGCAGCAGCAGGGTTTTGACGTGACCGTCAACGACTGCCAGAGCGTGTTCAGTCCTGGTGGTTGAAGTCGCCTTCGGACACCAGCTCGTTCAATGGACGACGCGGGCTCGGGGTTTCCCGGGCTTGCAGGTAGTCGGCCAGGGTCGATTTGTCGCCGAGCTTGCCAATCGCCACCGCAGCGTGCAGGGCGTAACCTTCAGGAATCTTCAGTTCCTTGCGGGTCAGTTCCTGGTCGAAACCGGCCATGCCGTGGGTGTGCCAGCCGCTGAGGCTGGCTTGCAGCGCCAGGTGGCCCCAGGCCGAGCCGGTGTCAAAGGTGTGCCACAGGGCCGGGGTTTCTTCGGTGGCACCAGGCACGGCAAAAGTCGTCTTCGACGCGACGATCACCAGGGCCGAGGCATGCTGTGCCCAGCCACGGTTGAATTCGTTCAGCAGGCCCAGGAAACGTTCCCAGTTCGGCGTGTCGCGGCGCGCATAGAGAAAACGCCATGGCTGCGAGTTGTAGGCCGAAGGTGACCAGCGCGCGGCTTCGAAGAAGCTCAACAGGGTGTCCACCGGGATGCTTTCGCCGGTGAAGGCGCGCGGCGACCAGCGGTCGGTGAATTGTGGGTGGATCGGATAGTCGGCGACGCGTGGGTTGCTGCTCATTGGGCTGATCCTGATGAAAAACCGGGGTTCAAAGCTACTTCGCCGCCGGGTGGCTGACAAGTCTTGTTCTACCGACAGTCGTAAGCGCTTGGCCCCGGGGGCCATGGGCACTAGACTGGCGGCCTTTTAACATACCGATATTGATGTAGAGCCATGGCCGCCAAAGTCGAACCTTTCTGGATCCGCAAAACCCTCGAACAACTCGACCAGGATGAGTGGGAGTCGTTGTGCGACGGCTGCGGCCTGTGCTGCCTGCAAAAGCTCGAGGATGAAGACGACAACAGCGTCTACTACACGCGCATCGCCTGCAAACTGCTGGACCTGAAAACCTGCCAGTGCACCGATTACCCCAACCGTCGCGCCTCGGTGCCCGATTGCATCCAGCTCACTCCGGGCCAGGCCGACCAGTTCAAATGGCTGCCGCCCACCTGCGGTTACCGGCTGGTCAGCGAGCGCAAGGATTTGCCGCTGTGGCACCACCTGGTCTGCGGCGATCGCGACGCTGTGCACCAGGAACGCATTTCCCAGTCCGGGCGCATGCTCAGCGAAGGCAGCGTGCCCGAGGATGACTGGGAGGATTACCTGATTTTTCGTGCAGGCTGAGAAGGAGTGTGTATGACGGTTGGAGCCAGGCTGGCGGCGAGCCTGCTGTTGTTGGTATTGAGTGCGCCGGCGTGGGCGGCGAAGAAAGTTGATCTGGACTATCACGTCAAGCTATTGCCCCAAAGTGATCAGGCAGAAGTGCGCCTGAGCCTGTCCCAAGGCTCGGCGGTGCGCAGCCTCAACTTCGACCTGGGCGGCGACGGCGACTACAGCGACTTCAAGGCCGATGGCCAGTGGCAAGTGTTGCCGGGCAATACCCCGGGTGACAGCCGCGGCCTGTGGCAACCGAGTGCCGACAAGGCCAGCCTGACCTACCGTGTACGCCTCACCCACGCCCGCAAGAAAGGCGTCTATGAAGCGCGGATGACCCCGAGTTGGGCGCTGTTTCGCGGCGAAGACCTGGTGCCCACTGCACGTCTGGATCAACAGGACGGCATTGAACTGGTGTCGCGCCTGGTGTTTGAACTGCCTGCCGGCTGGAAAAGCGTCGAGACGTCCTGGCCGCGCATCGGCAAGAACAAATTCCGCATCGATAACGTTTCCCGCCTGTTTGACCGGCCCACCGGCTGGATGCTCGCGGGTACGCTGGGCAGTCGCAGGATGCGCCTGGGGGAAACCGAAATCACCGTGGCGTCGCCCAAAGGGCAAGGCATGCATCGCATGGATGTGCTGACCTTGCTGACGTTTGTCTGGCCGCAAGTGCAAGCGGCATTCCCACGGCACCCGGCGAAATTGCTGGTGGTGGGCGCCAGTGACCCGATGCGCCGCGGTGCGTATTCGGCGCGGGACTCGATCTACCTCAACAGCCGTACGCCGTTGGTCAGCGAGAACGGCAGCAGCCCGTTGATCCGTGAAGTGGTGCAGGCTATCGGCCGCTTCAACGACCACCAGGGCAGCGACTGGATCAGCGAGGGCTTGGCGCAGTACTACGCCATTGAACTGATGCGCCGCGCAGGGGGGATCAGCGATGATCGTTATGCCGCCCTGCAGGCCCGGCTGGCCAACGAAGGCAAGGACGTGACCACCCTGCGGGTCGAGCACGCCAATAGCGCGACCGTCTCACGGGCGGTGGTGTTGTTGCAGGAGCTGGACCGCGAGATTCGTGTGAAAACCCACAACAAGCGTTCGCTGGATGATTTGACCCAGGCGGTGATGCGCTTGAACAGCATCAGCACCAAGGAATTCGTGCAGCTGGGGGAGAGCATTATTGGCGAGTCGTCGGTAGTACTCGATACCAAACTGCTGCATTGAAACCAAGGTGGGAGCGGGCTTGCTCGCGAAAGCGGTGTATCAGAAACACATTCAGTGACTGA
>NZ_JBSVWQ010000144.1:0-14900 GCF_054071215.1 Pseudomonas sp. SDO5522_S412
GATTTTGGGGCCGCTACGCAGCCCAGCGGGAGCAAGCTCCCTCGCCACAACAAGCGCCCTTGCCACAGAAAACTCCCTTGCCACAGAAAGCTCCCTTGCCAAAACAAGCGCCCATGCCACCAAAGCTCCCTTGCACCAAGTACCACTCGTCCAGGCATCAGCGGCTCTCAGGACCAAACGCCTCATCCACCTTGGCCAGGTCGGTGTCACGCAAGTTGCCCGCGTAGTAATGCAATTTGGTCCAGGCCATCAGGTAGTCGTACCGTGCCTGGGCCAGGTCGCGACGGGTGCTGTACAGCTGCTGCTCGGCGTTCAGCGCATCGAGGTTGACCCGCTCGCCGCCGAGGATGCTTTGCTTGGTCGAGACCACCAGCGCTTCGGCCGAGGTCAGCGCCTTTTGATACGCCCGCAACTTGCTGACGCCCGACAGGCAAGCACTGAACTGGCGCCGCAGTTCGATCAGGGTTTCGCGGGTCTTGCCTTCCAGTTCGTACTCGGCCTGCTCCATGGCGCGGCTGGCCTGGCGGGTGGAAGCCGAGACGCCGCCACCGGCATACAACGGCATGCTGACTTCGATGCCGATGGTGTTGGTGTCGTAGCGCTGGTTGTAGGTGTTGCCGCTGTCGGATTCCTGCTGGCGCGAGCTGGCATACGCCGTGATGCGTGGCAGGTGCCCCGAACGGTTGCGCTCCACTTCATAACGCGCCACTTCCACGGACTGGCGTTGCGAGGCCAGGTTGGGGTTGTTGGTCAGCGCCAGTTCGTGCCAGGTGTCGTAATTGGCCGGGGTTAGGGTGAAGGCGGCAAACCCCGGGTTCAGCGGCGCCAGGTCGTTGATGTTGACGCTCTGCACGCCAATCAGCGCCCCGAGTTCGCGCAGCGAGGCGTCCTGTTCATCCAGCGCCTGGATTTCCTCGGCAGTCGCCAGCTCATAACGCGACTCGGCTTCCAGGATGTCGGTGCGGGTGCCCTCGCCCTGCTGGAACAGATGCTGGTTCTGCTGGAACTGCTGCTCGTAGGCCTTTTTCTTGGCGCGGGCAATGTCGATCTGGTCCTGGGCAAACAACGCCTGGGTGTAATAGGTCAGCACCCGCACCAGCAGCGCCTGGCTCTTGTCGCGGAAGCTCTCGTCGGCAAACAGTGCCTGGGCCACGCCCTTGCGGTAGTTGGCATAGGCTTCGTAGTCGAACAGCGGCTGTTGCAGGGTGAACGTGGAGCCATAGCTGTTGTAGTTGCGGTCATCGTGATAATTGCCGCCGCGCCCGTCGGGCAAGGTGGCCTGGGAGTTGTTGCGGCCCTTGTTGTAGTTGTACGAGAGCTTGGGCAGCAGGCCGGCGCGGCCGATGGTGCGGTTTTCCAGGCCGGCGTCGCGTTCCTTGATGGCGCCGAGGAATACCGGATCGTTGCGCAGGGCCTGTTCGTAGACATCGAACGGGCCCATGGCGGCCTGGGCGCTGCCGCAGGCGATCAGCAAGGCGATGAACATCGGCTTCATGCTCATTCCTCGGTCAACGCCGAGCCAGCGCGGTCCAGCAGCGGCTTGAACAGGTAATTGAGCAAGGAGCGCTCGCCGGTGCGGATGAACATCTCGGCGGGCATCCCCGGCTTGATCACCAGGCCATGGAGTTTCTCCAGGGCGCTGCTGCTGACGGTGGTGCGCAGCACGTAGTAAGGCATGCCGGTTTTTTCGTCGAGCATCTGGTCGGCGGAGATCAGGCTCACCTCCCCCGGCACCCGCGGCGTGCGGCTCTGATTGAAGGCGGTGAAGAGAATGTCCACCGGCAAGTGCGCACCGACCTTGTCCACCAGGTGCACTGGCAGGCGCCCTTCGACTTCCAGGCGGGTGTCCTGGGGCACGATTTCCAGCAGGGTTTCACCGGCACGCACCACGGCGCCTTCGGTGTGCACGCCCAGGTTGACCGCGATGCCATCGGCGGGCGCGTTGATCTCGCTGTGCTGCAGGTCAAAACCGGCGGAGGTCAGTTGTTGTTCCAGGGTCAGGCTGCGCAGCTGCGCGTCGGCCAGTTGGCTGCGCACTTCCTTCTGGTACTCCTCGCTGTGCTGCTGCAACTTGAGGCGCGATTCGAGGATGCCCTGCTCCACCCGCCCGCTTTCGCCGGTGTTCTGCGCCAGGTCCTGTTGCACCTGGGACAGTTGCCGCTGGTACTCCATCAGCCGGTTGCGCGGGATGTAGCCGTTGTCGGCCAGGGGTTGCAGGTTGTTCAACTGGTCTCGCAGGGATTGCGCTTGGGCGGTCAGGTCACTGCGGGCGCGGCGCATGCCGTTCAGTTGCGCCGTAGCGCCTTCGATACTGGCGCGAATCCCGGCCTGTTCCCGGGCAAAGGCTTCGCGGCGGCTGCTGAACAGTTGACGCTGGCCTTCGAGGACCAGTGCCAGGGCTTGGTCCGGGTTGCCGCTCAATTGCGCCGGAAAGGTGATCGTCGACTGGTTATCCCGCTCGCTCTGCCACCGTGCCACGCTGGCCCAGGCCATGCGGTACTGGGCTTGCAGGGAGTGCACGTCGGCCTGGTTCTGCGTCTGGTCGAGCCGGAACAGCGGCTGGCCCTGCTTCACCGCCTCGCCCTCACGCACCAGAATCCGGCTGACCACGCCGGGGCTCAGGGTTTGCACCGCCTTGCGCTTGCCCGAAACCACCACCGTGCCTTGTACCGGGATCCCCTGGTCCAGCGGCGCCAGACTGGCCCAGAGGAAAAACCCGCCGGCGCCGACCACCGTCAGCAGCCAGCCCATGCGGGCGAAGAAACGCGCGTCGTGCTCGGGATGGGTCTGTTCGTAATCGCGGTTGATTTGAATGCTGCTGTCGCTGCTCATGCGCCTGGATTCCTTCCGGCTTGATACTGACGGCTGAGGCTGACCCCGGCCTTTTCTCGTGGTGCTTCCTGCTGGCCGGACAGTGCGCGCAGCACGTCCTGGCTCGGACCAAATGCCTGCAAACGACCTTCGTTCAGCACCAGCAGCTTGTCGGCCTGGGCCAACGCCGAGGAACGGTGAGTCACCAGCACCACCGTGCTGCCCTGGGCTTTCATCTGCATGATCGCGCTGGCCAGGGCGGCTTCACCCACGGTGTCGAGGTTGGAGTTGGGCTCGTCGAGCACGATCAGGCGTGGCCCGCCGTACAGCGCGCGGGCCAGGGCGACCCGTTGCTTCTGCCCACCGGACAGGCCGCTGCCCTCGTCGCCGAGCACGGTGTCGTAGCCGTGGGGCAAGCGCAGGATCAATTCGTGCACACCAGCCTGTTGGGCGGCCTGCACCACCCGCTCCGGGTCGGCTTCGCGAAAGCGCGCGATGTTGTCGGCGATGCTGCCGCTGAACAGTTCGATGTCCTGGGGCAGATAACCGATATGCGGCCCGAGGTCGTCGCGGTCCCAGCGATGAATGTCGGCTCCGTCCAGGCGCACGGTGCCCGCCAGGGTTGGCCATACGCCCACCAGCACGCGGGCCAGCGTCGACTTGCCGGAGCCGGAAGCACCCAGCACGCCGAGCACTTCGCCCGCAGTCAGGTTGAAGCTGACTTGATGCAAGGTTGGCACGCGTCGCCCCGGCGGGCCTGCGCTGACTTGCTCGAAGCTCACATTGCCCTTGGGCGCCGGCAAGGCCATCTGCTCGCTCTGAGGCGGAAACTCGCGCATCAGGTTGTCCAGGCGCTGGTAGGCCAGCTTGGCCGAACTCCATTGCTTCCACACGGCGATCAACTGGTCGATGGGGCTCAACACCCGACCCATCAAAATGGAGCCTGCGATCATCATCCCGGCGGTCATGTCGCCCTTGATCACCAGGAGCGCACCCAGGCCCAGCACCAACGATTGCAGGCACAGGCGCAGGGATTTACTCAGGGAACTGATGATCGAGCCGGTGTCGCTGGCCTTGTTCTGCAGGCCCAGGAACTGCGAATGCACCTTGAACCAGCGCTTGCGCAATGCACCGAGCATGCCCATGGCCTGGATGGTTTCGGCGTTGTGCAGGTGGCTGGTGGCCAATTGGGTGGATTGCTGGGAATAACCGCTGGCTTCACCCAGAGGCTTTTTGGTCAGGTATTCGTTAAGGCACGCCAGGGCAATCAGCAGCACGGCACCGGCACTGGCCAAGACACCCAGCCACACGTTGAACAGGAAAATCACGAACAGATAGATCGGAAACCACGGCGCGTCGAAAAACGCGAACAGCGCAGGCCCGGTGATGAATTGGCGGATGTGGGTCAGGTCCCCCAGGGATTGCCCGCCATGGCCTTCGCCCCGTTGCAGGTTGCGCTCGAAAGCGGCCTTGTAGACCCGCAGGTTGAAACGCCGCTCCAACTGGCTGCCGATGCGAATCACGATAAAGCTGCGGATCACCTCCAGCACACCGATAAAGGCGAAGAACCCCACCACCATCAGCGTCAACATCACCAGGGTGGTTTCGTTCTGTGAAGACAGCACGCGGTCGTAGACTTGCAACATATAAATCGACGGCACCAACATCAATACGTTAATCAATGCCGTGAAACAGCCAATACTGATCAGAATACTTTTGTAGTCGCCGAGTGCCTTGAACAGTGGTGCAACGGGAGTGGTCTTCGCCATGTTGCCTGATCTTCCCTGAGCCGAATGACGCGCAATAGTTTACCGAGCGCCCCAATAAGGGGCGGGCAAACATTAAAATCGGGTTATATCGTTATAACGAACTATTACGGTGCACGTTGCAATATCAATACCGCGCCGTTTTTTGCGCGACCTTCATATTCGCCTTCTTTCTGGCGATTCAAATGGGTTATGCCGGTGCCTTCGGCATTCATCAGCCAAATACCATCGGGAGTAGGCGTCCAACTAACGGGGGCTTCCCCCAGCCATTGTCCGGCGCACTCCACATCGCCCCCTAACGCGTTAGCCTGCTCAATCAAGTCCAGTGCGCACACCTGCTCTTGCTGGTGCAGCGCCCAATGCCCGGCCAACTGCGCGGAAGTAGGTAAAACCAGACTGCTTGCCATTGCTGTGGCTCCTGCCGACATAAGCAACACCTGGAAACTCCAGGCCACGGTACTGCGAAATAGCGTCATCACCTTCGCCCGTTCATGGGGTGGATGCAAGGGCAGAGGGCGGCGCGTGTGCGCCACCCTCCTTTACGCGTGTATCAGGCCACGATGTCGGTGACGGCTGCCTGGCCAACGGTGGTGACGAGGAAATCCGCCACGCCGTGCCCGGAGAAGTCCACGGCCAATGTGCCCAGGTTGGTACCCGAAGCGTAGGACAGCACCGCGTCGCCGGCATGACCGGTAAACGCGTTGACGAAGGTCAGGCCTGCACCTTTGGTGATGCCGGTGAGGTCGATCTTGTCCGAACCCGAGGTGAAGTCGAAGATCTTGTCCGCCGCACCCGGCTTGGAGTCGGAGCTGGCGCCGAACACGAAGGTGTCGTTGCCTGAGCCGCCCCACAGCTGGTCTGCACCGCCGCCGCCGAAGATGATGTCGTTGCCGGCACCGCCCTTGAGGACGTTGGCGGCTGCATTACCGATCAGCAGGTCGTTGCCCGAACCGCCGATGGCGTTCTCCACGGTCACACCCTTGGCGATGGAAACGTTGCCCACCAGGCCGCCAACGTCGGAGAACGAGGTTTCATTGAGGTTGATCTTCTGGTTCTGGGTAAAACCGGAGAAGTCCAGGGTGTCGTTGCCGCCACCGTCCCATACCGAGAACACCAGCTTGTCGGCCGATGAAGTGGCGCTGAGGAAATCACGCCCGGTGTTGGAGTTGAAGCCGTAGGTGGTGTCACCGGCACGGGTGTTGTAGTTGGCGCCGTAGAGCTTCTGGATCGCGGCGATGTCGTCGATCAGCGGGCCGGACGAGTAGGCTTCTACCCCGCCTTTGCTGAAGTTCTGGTTGGTGTTGCTCTCGCTCCAGTAACTCATGACGCTGTAGCCACGCGTGTCCTGTCCATAGTCCGCGTCTTTGTACGAAGGGTTGCCGGTCCCGGCGTTGTAGTCGCCAGGGTGGTCCAGGCCCAGGGTGTGGCCGATTTCGTGGGTCAGGGTCTGCCGGCCATAGTTGTTCAGGTCCGGGGTCTTGTTCGGCGTGTAGCTGTTGTTCGTCAGGTACCAGGAAGTGCCGTCAAGGCCGCTTTCGTTGTACTTGGCGTTGGTGCCTGGCAGGTAGGCAAAGGCCGCTGCGCCGTCCTGGCCGCCGCTGTAGTTGCCGAAGGTCATGTGGAAGTCACCGCCCGAGGCTTTCTCGGTGAAGGTGACATTGGCCACATCGGCCCAGGATTGCATGGCCAGTACGGCCTGTGCTTTCTGCTGGGTGTTGAACTGGCTGAACCCGGTGATCCCATGCTTGTTCATGGTCGCGTTCGAAGCCGAAGTCAGGAAGGTGTAGGTGAGATCGATCTTGCCGTTGCCATCCACGTCCCGGTACGCGGCGTTCTCACGCAGCAGGTGGTCGGCGGCCTGGTCAACGGTGAACGACGGTTTGCCATTGACCGTGAGGTTGCCACCGCGGTCGTATTGATGGCTAAAGCTATCGATCTGGGTGTAAGCGGTACTTGCTTGAGCCGCCGACACAATAGCTTTGTCTTTTACTTTTGACATAAACGTACTTCCTTGTTTGCAAGTGGAACAGTTTTTGTCCGACCGGACCCACTCTGGCGAGTAAGTCCGATCACTCGCCCCTTTTGAAGGCGAAAGAAAACTGACACAACCTGAAATCATTCGTCCAGCGGTTTTTATCCAAGGATAAAGTTGGGCCGGTGAACAAAACCTGCAAACACTGGCAAATAGCGCGTTATTAAAATCCAGCTATTTAAATATTAAATACTCCTAAAGACATTTGGTCGCGAATGGATCCAAAGTATTGACTGAGGTGCACTAAGAAAGTGTCACCGTGTCATTGTTAGTATTGAATAGCCACTATTTAAGTGTTTGTCCCGTATTACCGGGACAAGACTTAGTTTACTTACTGGCCGCGCCAGCCGGTTTGGCGCAATGCCTGCAGGAGCGTGTGGGCATCCAGCGCGGGCACCCGCACACCCTGGTCGGTGGTCATGTCTTCGCCGGCCACTATGGCATTAATGATCGCCTCTTCCACGGCCTCCGCCGCCGCGCTGAACAGCGGTGAAATGTGGTCGTTATTGACCATTTGCAGGGCTGTGCTGAGGGGCGAGCCCTTGCGCCCGTAGTCGGCCACCGGCAAATCCTGATTGCCGGTGGCGAACGCCAGGAACAGGTCCCCGCTGGAGTCCTCGGTACCGCCACCCGTGCGCGCAATCCCGATGGACGCGCGTTGTGCCAGGCGCTGGCATTGATGGGGCAGCAACGGCGCATCGGTGGCGATGATCACCACGATGGAGCCCATGCCGGGTGTGCCGCGATCGGCAAAGGGTGACGGGATGTCCATCAATTGCCGGCCTACCGGGTAACCATCCACGCGCAGTTCCTGGCGCTTGCCATGGTTGGCCTGCACCAGCACACCGACGGTCCAGCCACCCTGCTCCGCCGGCAAGCGCCGTGACGCGGTACCGATGCCCCCCTTGAACTCATGGCAGATCATCCCGGTGCCGCCGCCCACGGCGCCCTCCGCCACCGGCCCGGATTCGGCGTTGGCCAGCGCCTCGCGCACATGCTCCGGGCCGACGTGCTGGCCCCAGATATCGTTGAGCAAGCCGTCGTAGGTTTCCATCACCACCGGCATGCACCAGTACACGGCGGGATCTTCGAGGCTTTCGCGCTCCAGGGCGATCAGCGTGTCGCGCACAATCCCGATGCTGTGGGTGTTGGTGATCGCCAGCGGCGTGGTCAGCAACCCCGATTCGCTGATCCACTCAAGCCCCGTGGCGTCGCCATTGCCGTTGAGCACGTGGTAGCCGGCAAAACATGGCTGATACCGCGCGGCACCGGCCCGGGGCTGGATCGCCGTCACGCCGGTACGTACCTGTTTGCCGTCGATGCGGGTCTTGATCGTACTGTGGCCGACCCGAACCCCTGGAACGTCGGTGATGGCATTCAACTCACCGGGCGTACCCAGTCCCAAGGTGATGCCCAATTGACGTGCACGCATAACCACTCCTTACAATTTCTGAAACGCCGGACTCAACCGGCCACTGATGCAATACAGGATCACCGACAGTGCCAACAGGCCGATGATAATCATGATGTCGCGAACCGAGGCGGCAATCGCCAGGGTCACCAACAGGTAGCCGGCGCCCAGCACCGCCAGCAAGGCCGGCACCGGCCACAACGGCATGCGATACGGGTGCTCGCGGTCACGCAGCAACACCCGGCTCATCAATGCGCTCAACGCCACGATCAGGTACACCAGCATGATCAGCAGTACGCTGAAAGACGTCAGGTCCGCCAGGTTGGAGCTGAAGCTGAGCAATGCCGAAGGGACCGCCAGGAACAGCGTAGCCAACCACGGGGAATCCCAGCGTGGATGAATCCGGGTGAAGAGTTTGTTGATGGTGGGTGTCCACAGCGCATCGCGGCCGCTGCTGAACACCACCCGGCCAATCTGGATGACGATGGCGACGATGGCGTTGAATACCGACAGGAAGATCCCGGCGCTGACCAGCCGCGACAGGGTTTCGTTACCGTGGCTGGTCAGCAGGTAGCCGATCGGGTCGGGGCTGCTGATCATCGCGCTGAGGGATGGCGCACCGATCAGCAAGGCGGTGATCGGCACCAGCTCGATGACCACCACCAGGCCCAGGGACCACAACACTGCCTTGTGCACGCCCCTGCCGCCGCACTTCATGTCTTCGGCCAGCAATACGGCGGGACCGTAGCCATTGAACGAGAACAGGCCGATGCCCACCGCGCCGATGACCAGCGCCCAGGGCGCCAGGTGCAGCACGCCGTTCTCGACGATTTGCGGTTGCAACAGCACGCTGACCGGCTGCACCGGGTTGCCGAAGCCGATAAACACGATCACCAGCAACGCCGCCACTTCCAGCAGCAGGCAGGTGCCGGTGATCCAGGCATTCAGCTTGATATTGAGGATACCCAGGGCGTAGCTGCACACCACAATCACCAGGGCCACGGTTTGCGAATCGAATTGGGTGCCGAGGGCGTTATTCAGGTAAGTCGCCGCCCCGGTGGCCAGTACCGGCGGGATAAACAGCAGCATCACCAGTACCGTGAGGAACGTCGCGTAGCCGGCCATGCCGCCGAACACCCGCTTGGCATACACGTATTCGCCGCCGGCGCTGTTGTGGGCACGCCCGAGTTCGGCGTAGCAAAAGGCGAACATCAGCGCGAGCAAGGCGGCCATCACAAAGGCCAGGAACACCCCGCTGCCGGCCTGCTGGATGGCAAACGGCGCAATCACGAACACTGAACTGGCCGGGGTGACCGCCGAGACGGTGATGGCCACTACATCGAATACGCTCAGGGTGGGTTTCAGCACGCCGTCGGGCGTGGAAGGAGCACTCATATCGTTATCCTCTTGATTGTTCTTGGTTTGAGGCAGAAACGAAAAGGTGAAGCGGCGCAGGGTATGTTCCCCACTGACTGACGGCCAACTTAAACACTCTGTGTAGATCGGCCAATTCCCCTATTGGAGTACTCCCCTTGACGCCGCCGGGCAAAAGTCGAACCCTTGCGGCCTGAATCCTTAGCGTGGAGCTGCACATGAGCCTGTTCAGGGAAGTCGGCATGCACGCGGGCCTGGGGCGTACCGTCGCACAGATCGGCACCGGGCGTTTCTGGAAGCAACTGGTGCTGTTGCTGCACCAATGCCTGCCCTTCGACAATGCCCTGGCGATCTTCTACCCCGCCGATGGCCCGCCCGAAGCGCTGGAAGAATACGACGCACAACCGAGCAGCAAACCGGCGTCGATGCTGGTTTATCTGAATGGTTTGTACCTGTTGGACCCGTTTTTCCAGGCGTGTCGCGAGGGGTATGCCAGTGGCGTGTACCGCCTTGAGGAAGTGGCGCCGGATCATTTTCGCCAGAGTGAATACTTCCTCAATTACTTCCACGACAACGTGCTGGAAGACGAGGTGCAATTCATCCTGCAATTGCCGGGTGCGGGGACGTTATCGCTGTCGTTGGGAATGCAGCGGTTGTTTACCGGCGAGGAAACGGGGTTGATGACCATGCTCGCGGCCTGGGTGTTGCCGTTGATGCAGCAGCATTGGCAGCAAAGCACCCAGCGAGTGGCCGCGCCGGCGGAAATGGCCAGCCAAATACGGGACGCGTTGAGTCATTTCGGCTGTGGCGTATTGTCGGAGCGGGAACTGGAAATAGCGCGATTGGTGTTGCGCGGGTTTTCGTCAAAAGCCATGGCCGAACGGCTGAATATCTCGCCGGATACGGTCAAGGTTCACCGCCGGCACCTGTATGCCAAGCTGGATATCTCGTCGCAGCCGGAGCTGTTTTCGTTGTTTATCCAGTCGTTGGGGCATGACTTGGAGAATCCTTGATTCCGCGGCGTGGGAACGCAGCCCTGGACGCTCCGCATGCGCTTTTGAAGTCGTGACGCGGAGCGTCACAGGATGCATTCCCACGCGGAGCGTGGGAACGATCATCAACGCCCGGTACGAATGGTGTTCCACACCCGCGTACGAATCCGGTCGATGTTCAGCGGCATTGCTTCCAGTGCGAACAACTTGCCCATCATTTCCGGACTTGGGTACACCTTGGTGTCGCTCTTGATTGCCGGGTCCACCAGGCTGTCCGCCGCGGCATTGCCGTTGGCGTAGTGCACGTAGTTGGTGATGCTGGCCATCACTTCCGGGCGTAGCAGGTAGTTCATGAAGGCATAGCCGGCTTTTTCATCCGGGGCATCGGCGGGCATGGCGACCATGTCGAACCAGATGGCGGCGCCTTCCTTGGGAATGTTGTAGCCGATATTCACGCCATTCTTGGCTTCCTTGGCGCGGCTTTCGGCCTGGAGGATGTCGCCGGAGAAGCCCACGGCCACGCAGATGTCGCCGTTGGCCAGGTCGGCGGTGTATTTCGAGGAGTGGAAATACGCCACGTACGGCCGCACTTTCATCAGCAGGTCCTCGGCCTTTTTGTAGTCTTCCGCCTTTTTGCTGTGGTGCGGCAGGCCCAGGTAGTTGAGGGCCGCGGGCAGCAGTTCCGGGCCGTTGTCGAGGATGGCGACGCCACACTTCTGCAGTTTTTGCATGTTCTCGGGCTTGAAGATCAGGTCCCAGGAATCCACTGGTGCGTTGTCGCCGAGTACCGCCTTGACCTTGTCGATGTTGTAGCCGATACCAGTGCTGCCCCACAGGTACGGGAAGCCGTGGGCGTTGCCCGGGTCGTTGTTTTCCAGGGCCTTGAGCAGCACCGGGTTGAGGTTTTTCCAGTTGGGCAACTGGCTCTTGTCGAGTTTCTTCAGCGCCCCGCCCTGGATCTGCCGGGCCATGAAGTGGTTGGAGGGGAACACCACGTCATAGCCGGATTTGCCGGTCATCAACTTGCCGTCGAGGGTTTCGTTGCTGTCGTACACGTCGTAGGTGAAACCGATGCCGGTTTCTTTCTGGAAGTTCTTGGTGGTGTCGGGGGCGATATAGTCCGACCAGTTGTAGATCTTCACCGTCTCGGCGGCTTGGCTGAGGGTGGCGACGAATACCAGCGGCAACAGGGCAATGGGTCTCATGGTTCGATTTCCTGGCGGTTTTAGGGCTGTTTTTATGGCAGGCGATCAAAGATCAAAGAATCAGAGGATCAATACATAGGTCTTGCGCACGGTTTCCTGGATGTCCCAGATACCGGTGCTGTTGGCCGGCAACATCAGTGCGTCGCCGGCTTCTATGTGGAGCATTTCCCCGTTGTCGGGGGTGAAGGTGCACCGTCCCTGGATAAAGTGGCAAAACTCCTGGGCTTTGATCTGCCGGCGCCAGCGCCCGGGCGTGCATTCCCAGATGCCGGTTTCGACGCCGTCGCTACGTTCCACGCTCAAGGTCGAGGCCACCGCGACCGGTGTGCCCAGTGGCACGGCGACGGGCGAGGAGTCCGGCAAATGGGCGCTGAGTGTGTCTTTGAACTGGGTAATGCTCATGTTCATACCTGTGGTGATTGAAACGACTTAGTGCATGAAACCTTCCATGAACCCGGCAACCCCGCTGGCCAGTTTGCGGCGCCACGGGGCGGTATTGGGGTTGGCCAACACCTGGTCCTCATGCACAAAACTGCGGATGATCGCGTTGTAGCCCAGCCAGCGGCAGGGTTCCGGTTCCCAGGCCTTGAGCCCGTCCAGCCGGCCCGGCTGAATCACCCATGGCTGGCGAACCAACGGCGTATCGAGCCCCAGGATCAAGTCCGCCAGGGTGCGGCCACCGAGGTTGCTGGCGCCTACGCCCTCGCCGCCGTAACCACCGGCCAGGGCGATGCCTGCCGCGTGATCGCAGAGCATGTGCGGCTTGAAGCGCCGGGACATGCCCAGGTTGCCGCCCCAGGCGTGGGTGATCCGGACTTTCTTGAGCTGCGGGAACAGTTCGCCGAACAGATAGCGACGCAGCTCGACTTCGCTGTCGGTTAGATCGAAGTTGTGCCGCAACTTGCCGGCAAACTGATAACCCCCGCGAGCGCCGAACACCAGGCGGTTGTCCGCCGAACGCTGGCCGTAAGTCACTTGCCGGCTGCTCTCGCCAAACGCCTGGCCACGATTCAGGCCGATCTCGTCCCAAGTGCTGGCCGGCAACGGCTCGGTGGCAACGATCAGGCTTTGCACCGGCAACTGATAGCGCCCCAGCGGAGCCAGCGTGGTGGCATACCCTTCCACCGCCGGCACCACCCAGGAGGCGCGCACCGAGGCTTTGTCCGTGCGCAGGCTGCCGGACTGCCAATGGGTGACGGGACTGTTTTCGTAGATCTTGACGCCCATCCGCTCCACCAACCGCGCCAGGCCGCGCACCAACTTGGCCGGGTGAATCGTGGCAACGTGGGGTGCATAGATGCCGCCATAAGGCTTGGCGATACGGATCTGCTCGGCCAGTTGTTGCGGGCCAAGCCAACGGTAGTCGTCGTCGGTCAGGCCCTGGCTGTGAAGTTTGGCCAGGTATGCACGCAGGGTGGCTTCCTGTTCGGGGTAGCGCGCGGCGCAATACAGCACACCACCCTTGCGGTAGTCGCAGTCGATGCCTTCGCGCTCGATCACTTGCGCGACTTCGTCGGGGATGGCGTGCAGCAGGTCGAACGAGGCCCGGCGCTGTTCCGGGGACAGGCCGGCCAACAGGCGGTCCTCTCCCAGCAGGTTGCCCATCAGCCAGCCGCCGTTACGGCCCGAGGCACCGAACCCGGCGGTTTGCGCCTCGATGAGTGCGATTTTCAGCTCGGGCGCCTGGCGCTTCAGGTAATACGCGGTCCAGAGCCCGGTGTAGCCGGCGCCGATGATGGCCACGTTGACGTCCAGGTCCTGCTCCAGGGACGCGCGTGCCAGCAGCGGCTCGTCCAGCTGGTCCATCCATAAACTGATATTGCGCCATGCAGGCATGCCAGGCTCCACCACCACACTTCGATGGCAGTGATCCTAGAGCCTGGCCTCAGGGGCTGTCTTGCGCGCGTGCACGCAGGGAAATTTGTTTGACGTAGGCCTTTGGCGACTGGCCGGTGTGCTGGCGGAAGCTGCTGTAGAACGCCGACGTCGAATTGAAGCCGGCGGCAAACGCCAGTTCGTCGATGCGGATCGGCGGCGCGGCCATTTCCAGTGCAGCCAGCAAATGCTGGAGGCGTGCCTGGTTGACGTAGCGATAAAAACTTTGCCCCAGCACCTGGTTCAACAGGTAGGAAATCTGATTGCGGCTGTACCCGCACTCCTTCGCCACCCGTTGCAGGTCCAGCTCGGGGTCCAGATAGGGTTGCTGGCGCTCGAAGTACTGTTGCAGGTCGTTGGCCATGTAGCTCAGTTGCTGCGGCGACAGGCCCAGGCGGCTGACGGTCGGGCGTGTGGTCTCGCGGCGGCTGGCAGACTGCTCGTGGACCAGGGAGGCGTACTCGTTGACCCGCCAGATCAAGCCATCGCGCACGGTAATCGCTTCGCTGGTGCGAAACGACACCAGGCCCTGGCCGCCACGCAAGGTGATGCGGTATTGGATGAACGCGGTGTCGCCGTCGGCGCGGATGCGGTCGGTGTGTTCGATCGCTTCGTCGGCGCCACGGGGCATGCTGGATTGCAGGTATTCGCGCAGCTCGCCGGCACCCACCACGCGGTTCTGGAAGAAATCGTGGTACTGGATGTCCGGATGGTAGTACGACATCACTCCATCCAGGTCCCGATCCCGCCAGCACAGATGGTGACGCAGTACCAGCTTGGCCGTAGCTTGGGTTTTCTGGGAGTCATCCGGAATGATGTCTTGCATTGAGCGCTCTACGCCGGTGAAAAAAGAGGCAGCTTGCCCAACTGCCCGTACCCGCTCAACGGCCATTTGATATTTCCGACTAATGGCCTTTCGCTTAATACCACGCAGCACGTGACCCATATCAACGTTATTGAAAACAACTGCCGGACGGGACGAAAAAACTCCCATGCCCGATGCGAACGAATGCTATTTTTAGTGCTCACGACGGCCAGGACCAGTGACGGTCATGGCGCCCCTGCAGCGAGCTAAAGGAAGCGCTCAATGAACAAGGTGGGCAACATGAACAAAGTGACATTCCCCAACGCCTGCCAGTTGATGCGCTGGCACTTTCATCCCATGGGCTTTGAGGCGAGCATGGATGCTCCCGGCAGTATGATCGCCCGCCTGTTCGACCGCGCCAGCGGGGAAACCCTGATTGCAATTGCCGGTATCCCTTGCGCCACGGTGATGAACGCTGCTGACGTGGAACGGATCATCGAGGCGGTTGAGGATGAACTGGAGTCGTTTGTGCCGCCGCTGTCGCTGCGGGCTTGATCTGGCAACGCAGGTATCCTGTGGCGAGGGAGCTTGCTCCCGCCGGGCTGCGTAGCGGCCCCAAAATCCTGGGA
>NZ_JBSVWQ010000145.1:0-14862 GCF_054071215.1 Pseudomonas sp. SDO5522_S412
GGATTAGTGGCGGCTGTGAGTCCTTCGCGAGCAAGCCCGCTCCCACAGGGAAATGGGCTTGCCCGCTGTTACTCCGTCAAGAACAAAAATATGGAGAACACCATGTCCACCCAACCCATCAAAATCGACGACCTGCCCATCGGTCGCTTTCACCTTAAAATCGCCGGCCTGACCTTCGGCGCCCACTTCACCGACGGCTACATCCTCGGCCTGATCGGCATTGCCTTCACCTTGCTCAGCCCACAAATGCAACTGGACGCCTTCTGGCAAGGCCTGATCGGCGCCTCGGCCCTGATCGGCTTGTTTATGGGCAGCCTGTTCTTTGGCTGGATCTCCGACACCCTCGGCCGGCAGAAAATCTTCCTGGTCAGCTTCGTCCTGATCACCGTTGCCTCGGTGATGCAGTTCTACGCTGAAACCGCCATGGGCCTGTTCCTCTGCCGGGTGTTGATCGGTATCGGCCTGGGCGGCGACTTCAGCGTCGGCCACGCGATGCTTGCCGAGTTCTCGCCCAGGAAACATCGCGGGGTTCTGCTGGGCTCCTTCAGCGTGGTGTGGACGGTTGGTTACGTGGCCGCGACCTTTGTCGGCACCGCCATGCTCAGCCTCGGCGATGATGCCTGGCGCTGGATGCTCGCATCGTCGGCGATCCCTGCCGGGCTGATCCTGATCGCGCGCATCGGCACGCCCGAATCACCGCGCTGGCTGATCAACCAGGGCCGGATTGCCGAGGCCCGAGCCATCGTCAAGAAACACCTCGGCGAACACGTGGTACTCGATGAAGAGCCGTCGACGCAAACCCGTTCCGGCTACGGCGTGCTGTTCAGCCGTGAATACCGCAAGCGCACCGCGTTCAACTGCCTGTTCTTCGTGTGCATCGTGATGCCGTACTTCGCCATCTACACCTTCCTGCCGTCGATCCTGCAGAAGATGGGCCTGGCCGAAGGTTTTGGCACCGAGCTGATGCTCAACCTGCTGCTGATCATCGGCGCCTTGATCGGCATCTGGTGCACCGTGAAATTCTCCCGGCGGGGCTTTCTGATCAACTCGTTCATCATCCTGGCGGCGGCGCTGTTCCTGCTGGCGGTATTGCCGGGCAGCATGGCGTGGTTGATGGTGCTGACGTTCGGCGTGTTCACCCTGGTGCTGTCGGCGGTGAGCAACCTGGTGGGCGTATTCCCGGCGGAGAGCTTCCCGACCGAAGTGCGGGCCAGCGGCATCGGCCTTGCCACAGCCGTCAGCCGCCTGGGTTCGGCGGTGAGTACCTTCCTGTTGCCGGTGAGCGTAGCGGGGATCGGCCTGAGCCCGACCATGGGCATCCTCGCCGCTATCCTGGTGCTGGGGGCGATCATCTCCTGGGCCTGGGCGCCGGAAACCAAGGCGTTGACCTTGAGCCAGGCGTGCAAGGCCGAGCCTGCGGTGTCAGGGATTGCTCACCCGGTTCAACCACTGCGTAAACAACCGAACCTTGGATAAACCCTGCTTGTCACTTGCCACATCCAGCCAATAGCCATACGGGCCGATCACCTCCACCGGGGTGATCGGCAGCAGGCTGCCATTCGCCAGTTCGCGCTCGATCATCTGCCGGTCGATCACCGCGAGCCCACCGCCGGCCAGGGCGGTGTGGATCACCTGGTCCAGGGTGCTGAATTCCAGGCCCTGGCCTGCATCGATATCTTCCCGGCCCATGGCCGCCAGCCAGTTCTCCCAAACCTTCAAGCGCTTACCATCGTGCAGGATGTGCAGCAGCGGAAAGCGCCGCAGGTCGGGCGGCTGACCGTCGCTGAACAGTTCCGGGCTGGCGACGGCGATGTGGCGTTCCATCACCAACAGTTCACTGCTGCACTGCGTGGCCGCTTCCAGGCCGAAGCGGACTTGGCAGTCGATTTCCGCCAGGCTCGCATGGGTGTTCTGGTGGGTGACGCTGAGGTTGATGTCCGGGTAACGCTCGCAAAACCGGCGCAGGTGGGCGGACAGCCAGCGGGTGGCCCAGGTGGGCGGGGCGACGATACGCAGGCGCTGGCGCAGGTTGGGCACGCGCACGGCGTGCAGGGCGCGCTCGATATGGTCGAAGGCGTCGCTCAGGTGCGGGGAGAGGGCGAAGCCGGCTTCGGTCAGGGACAGGCCCTGGGGGGTGCGGATGAAGAGGGCGACGCCGAGGTAGTCTTCCAGTTGTTTGATCTGGCGGCTGACGGCGCCCTGGGTGACGTTGAGGCCCACGGCGGCCTGGCTGAAGCTGCGGTGGCGGGCGACTTCTTCGAAGACACGGAGCATGTTGAGGGAGGGCAGTTGGCGCATGAAATGGATTCCACACCTGTTGTTTTTATGGTGTTTTTGGCGGCCTCTTCGCGAGCAAGCCCGCTCCCACATTTGATCGGCGCCGCGGTCAAAATGTGGGAGCGGGCTTGCTCACGAAGGCGTCAGTGAAGACGCCGCCTATTTTAGAAGTAGTAGCCAATGTTCATATACAACTGATTCTCCCACTGGTTACTCCCCCCAGCTCCCAAGCTCTCGGTATAGCTGCTCCCACCAATATACGGATCGTTCTTGCCGATCAACCACTCCGTGGCCACCCACAGTTTACTCACCGAAAACGACGTGCCCAGGATCACCCGCTGCGAGGTCTTGAACTGATCCTCGGACTTGTCAAACGCACTGTAGTTGGCATACAGCTTAACGCCGCTGACCTGGTCAAACAGGTACTTGCCGCCCACGTCGTAGCTCAAGTCCGCCACATACAGATTGCCGCGGCTGGCCACGTTGAACGTGCCGTCATACCCGCCCAGGGTCACCACGCTGTCGGTGCCCGGGTTGCGCGGCGACATCTGCTGCCGTGCCGCCTGCAATTGCACGCCCCACGGGCCGTTCTTGCCCAGGTAGTGGATCGCCACCGCGTTGCGTCGGCCATCGTCGTTGGTGTCCTTGTTCTCCAGGGTGGAGGTCAGGCCGGACAGCCCGACTTCCGATTTCCACCCGCCCAGGTCCATGGCCTTGGCCACCCGCACCACCACGGTATTGCGTTCCTGGTTGTTGCTGCCGTCACCCACGTAGCTGTCGGCCTCGGAGATCACGCTGGAATAGGTCACGCCCTTGCTCGTGCCTTTGCCTTGCCACGCCGGGCGCAGGTAGTAACCGGCCTGGATGTTCCAGTCGCCGCTTTGCTGGATGTACTTGGCGCCCACCTGCTGCACATCTTCCAGGCCGATCACGTTGCCCAGGGTTTCGTAGAAGGTGCTGCCGAAGTACGGCTGCAAGCCAAACGGCACGGTGTTCAGGCCCACTTGCACCTGCTGGTCGGGGTTGAACTTGTAGCCCACCCAGGCGAACTTGGCGAACTGGATATCGCCGTAGTTCTTGGTGTACTGGTACGGGTAGGAGCGCCCGTAGAAACGGTACTGCGCTTCGCCGATCCAGGTGTCGGAGTTGTACTTGGCGCTGAGGAACGCGGTATCCAGGCCGAACTTCTGGATGCCGCGATCCGGGTCGTAGTCCCAACGGGCGCGCACGGCGCCGCCGAGGTCGAGGTTGTCGGTGACTTGAATGGCCATGGCCGGTGCCGCAAGGGCGCCAAGCACAGGGACCAGAGCGATGTAACGGAAGGTTGGTCGCATGGTTTTGCTCTCGTTATTGGTTATTTTTTGGCAACAGCAGCCCCTTGCCGCAACGAACGCTGCGACGCGGGGTAAAGGGTTGACTCAGTACGCTTGCGGGCGAATCAGCCGCAGCGGCGGGCCGGCGGCGGGCAGCTCCGAGGCGCCGGGGGCGGCGGCCAGCAAGGTCTGGGTGTAAGTGTTCTGAGGTCGCAGCAACACTTGCTCGGCAGTGCCGTATTCCACGACTTCGCCCTGGCGCATCACCGCGATGTAGTCGCTGATCTGCGCCGCCACCCGCAGGTCGTGGGTGATGAACAGGATGCTCAGGTTCAGCCGCTGCTGCAGTTCGGCCAGCAGTTCCAGCACCTGTTTCTGCACCGAGACATCCAGGGCCGACACGCTCTCATCGGCGATCAACACTTCCGGGCGCATCGCCAGGGCGCGGGCAATGCCGATGCGCTGGCGCTGGCCGCCGGAGAACTGCCGGGGCTTGCGCTTGAGGGCGTCGCGCTTGAGGCCCACCTGTTCCAGCAAATCTCCGGCTTCAGCCCACGCATCCTTGGCCGACAACCCGCGCAATTGCGCGGCGCGGGCGATGATGTCGCCCACCCGGTGCCGAGGATTGAGCGAGCCATACGGGTCCTGGAAAATCATCTGGATGCGCCGACGATTCGCCGCCAGCGCCGAGCCGCGCAGGGCCAGGAAGTCGGTGTCACCGACCCATACGTGGCCGCTGTCGCTGTCCACCAGGCGGATCGCGGCTTTCACCAACGTGCTTTTGCCCGAACCGGACTCGCCGACAATCGCCAGGGTCTTGCCCCGTGGCAGTTGCAGCGAGACATTGCGCAAGGCCGCCACCGAGCTGCCGCCGACGGTGTAGGTCTTGGTCAGGTGCTCGATGCGCAATGCCAGCTCGCCGTCGGCACTCGGCTTGTGCAGCTCCGGGTGCAGCGCCGGCACGGCCGCAATCAGCTTGCGGGTGTAGGCGTGGGCCGGGGCATTCAGCACCTGGTCGCGCTCGCCGATTTCCACCAGCCGGCCGCCTTCCATCACCGCGATACGGTCGGCAATCTGCGCCACCACGCCGAAGTCATGGGTGATAAACAGAATGCCGTGTTGCCCGCGGCCGCGCAGCTCGCGCACCAGCTTCAGCACCTGCGCCTGGGTGGTCACGTCCAGCGCCGTGGTGGGCTCGTCGGCGATCAGCAAATCCGGATTCATTGCCAAGGCCATGGCAATCACCACCCGCTGGCATTGGCCACCGGATAACTGGTGGGGAAAGCTGTTGGCGATGCGTGGCGGGTCCGGCAGTTGCGTCGACTCCAGCAGCGCCAGCATGCGCTCGCGGCGTTCAGCGCCAGGCATCTGCGGTGCGTGAATATCGAAGATCTCTTCCACTTGCTTGCCGATGCGAATCGCCGGGTTCAGCGCCGCCATGGGCTCCTGGAAAATCATCGCGATACGGTTGCCCCGCAGCTGGCGCAAACGCTCCTCGTCGAGGGTGCAAATGTCATCGCCGAGGAAGTCGATCACGCCTTCGGTATGCCGCAAACCCTTGGCATAGTCGCCCATGATCGCCGCCGACAGCACGGACTTGCCGGAGCCGGACTCGCCGATCACGCAGAGGATTTCGCCCTTGCGCACTTCCAGGCTGATGCCTTGCACCGCGTGGCTGCGGTCGGCGCCGGCGGGCAATTCGATGGACAGGTTCTGCACCCGCAGTACTTGCGTGTGGTTCATGCTCAACTCCTTGCGCCTTTCTGGGCGTGTTCATCCAGGCCGTCCGCCAACAGGCTCAGGCCCAGCATCAGGGTGGAGATGGCGATGCACGGGAAGATCACCAGGTGCGGGAAGGCGATGGCCATGGCGCGGCCGTCATTGATCATGCCGCCCCAGTCCGGTGTGGGCGGCGGCAGCCCGAGGCCCAGGAAGCCGAGGGCGCCGATCATGATCGCGGTGTAGCCGATGCGCAGGCAGAAATCGACAATCAGCGGCCCGCCGCAGTTGGGCAGGATTTCCACCAGCATGATCCGCAGCGAGCCCTCGCCCTGGGTGATGGCGCTGAGCACGTAGTCTCGCGAGCGAATATCGATGGTCAGGGCGCGCATGATCCGGAAGATCGCCGGCGCGCTGGTGAAGGTCACCGCAATCAGGATATTCAGCGCCGAAGCACCGAGGGCGATGATGATCACGATGTACAGCACCAGCACCGGGAACGACAGCACCGTGTCGGCCACATACGACAGCACGCTGTCGACCCAGCCGTTGAAGTAGCCGGCGCACAGGCCCATGGCGATGCCCACGGCAAACGCGGTGAGCGTGGCGAGGATCGACCAGAACAGCACGGTACGGGTGCCCCAGATCAGCCGCGAGAGAATGTCGCGGCCAATCATATCGGTGCCCAGCAGGAAGCTCTGGCCGTTGTCGCCGACGGTCATTGGCGTCAGTAAGGGCGTGAAGCTTTCCAGCGGATCATGGGGCGCGATCCACGGTGCGAACAGCGCGATCACCACCCAGCCGCCCACCAGCAGCAGGCCGAGCAATGCCAAGGGATGTTTGAACGAGTGCAGCAGGTTCATTGGGCACCTCCGCCGAGGCTGCGCAGGGTGATGCGCGGGTTGAGCCAGGTGTAGGCCAGGTCCGAGAAAATCTTGGTGATGCCCACCACCACGGCACTGACCATCGCGCAGGCTTCGATCAGGTACACGTCATGGTTCAGCGAGGCGGTGTACAGCAGCGAGCCGAAGCCCTTGTAGGCGAAGAACACCTCCACCACGATCACGTTCGACAGCAGCCACGGGATGTACAGCATGATCACCGTGACCGGCGCGATCAGCACATTGCGCAGGGCATGCCGCAGCACAATGCGTGAGGTCGACGCCCCCTTGAGCCGCGCCGTGCGGATGTACGGCGCCTGCATCACTTCTACCATCGAGGCCCGGGTGATGCGCGCCAGGTAACCGATGCCGAACAGGCACAGCACCATCAGTGGCAGCACCAATTGCACGACGCTGAAGCCCTCGCTCATGCTGCTCACACCGGGCAGCCAGTTAAGCCAGAACACAAAGATCGCGGAGACGAACACCGCGCTGGCGAAGTCGGGAATCGAGGTGGTGACGATCGACAGGAACGACACCAGGCGGTCCAGCGCCGAGCCCTGGCGAATCCCGGCCAGAACGCCGAGGGTCAACGCCACCGGCACCATCACCAGCAAGGCCAGGCCGGCCAGGGTCAGGGTTTGCGCAAGGTTCGGCAGCAGCAGCTTGATCACTGATTCGCGAAAGTACACCGAGGTGCCCCAGTCGCCGCTGACAAAGTCCTTGAGCCACACCAGGTAGCGCCACACAAAGGGTTGGTTATAGCCATGTTCCACCAGCCACGCGGCGCGCTGGTCGGCGGCGGAGTAGGGGCCGAGGACGTTGATCGCCACGTCTTCGATATTCAGTTCCAGGGCCAGGAACACGATCAATGACACCGACAGCAGGGTCGCCACCAGCGCCAATAACTTGCGCATCAGAAAATGAGCCATGGGTGCATGCTCCGACTGTTCAAGGGATGCCTGCCCGTGTGCGGGCAGGGAGGAGGGCGTGCGCTAAATCAAGCGCTCATCCACACACTGTCCATCGGGTAGAAGTCGGAAGGGTGCACCTGGAAGCCCTGGACCTTTTTGCTCACGGCGGTGAACTTGTCGCCCCAGAACGGCTGCACGATCACGCAGGCGTCCTGCAGGATGCGTTCGACATCTTCCATCGCCACGGCGCGCTGTTTCGGGTCGATGATGCCCATGGCCTTGTCCAGCGCGGCATCGAACGCCGGGTCGCTGTAATGGCTTTCGTTCCAGGCACCACCGCCACGGTAGGCCAGTTCCAGGGACATTACGCCCAGCGGGCGGTGGGCCCAGTAGGTCAGGCTGAAGGCGGCCTTGTCCCAGATCGGCCAGTACTGTGCAGCAGGGATCACTTTGAGGTTGATGCGGATCCCGGCTTCCAGGCAGTTCTGTTGCAGGATCTGCGCGCAGTCCTGTTCATAGCGGCCCTGGGTGTTGCCGACGATCAGGTCAATGTCGATGCCGTTGGGGAAGCCGGCTTCGGCCAGCAGCTTCTTGGCCGCCGACACGTCGCGGTTGCGCTTGGGCAGCGGGAAATATTCGGGGTGGGAAGGCGCCACATGATGGTCTTCGCCGAGGGTGCCCATGCCGCGATAGGCGATCTTCAGCATCTGCGCGTTGTCGGCGCACAGCACCACCGCCTTGCGGATGCGCAGGTCGGTGAACGGCTTCTGGTCGCAGGCCATGCGCATCACCACGGTTTGCGCCGACTTGCAGGTCAGCAACTGGGCCCCGGGCAAGCGCTTGGCCAGGTCCAGCTCAGCCACCGTCACGCGGTACAGCACGTCGACTTGCCCGGCTTGCAGGGCGGCGAGGTGGGTGGACACGTCGGTGCCCATGTCGATGTAGCGCAACTCGTCAAGGTTGGCTGGTTTGCCCCAGTAATCGGCGCGCTTGGCGAAGGTCGCCTGCTTGTTCACGGCGAATGAAACCAGCTTGAACGGCCCGGTGCCCAGCGGGTTTTTCGCCCAGTCGTCACCGGCCTTGAAGCTGCGGTGCACGATGGCGCAGGTGAAGGCGTTGAGCATCTCCGGGATCGCCAGGATCGGCCGCTTGAGCACCAGGCGGAACTGGAACTCGCTGACTTTTTCGAAGGCCTTGATGTCCTGGAACGCGGTGCGGTTCACCGACTTGGAATCGGCGGCGATCCAGCGTTCGATATTGTGCTGCACGTCGTCGACGTTGAAGGTGTCGCCGTTGCTCCACTTCACGTTCTGGCGCAGGTTGAAGGTCCAGGTAGCGAGGTCTTCCGACGGGCTCCAGCTCTCGGCGAGGTAAGGGTGGGTGATGTTGTCGGCGTCGACCCAGGTCAGGTATTCCACCGAGTTGCGCAGCAGGTTCGAGGCTTCGATCCAGGTGATCAGCATCGGGTCCTGGATTTCCTGGATCGCGCAGGCAAACCGCAGGCTGCCGCCCTGGCGTGGCTCGGCGGCCTGGGCGTCATTGCCCAGCAGTGCGGAACCGAGAAAGGTGCTGGCACTGGCGACGGTGATGCCCAGCAGCGCGGCCGTGCGCAGGAATTGGCGGCGGTTGATTTCGCCGCTTTGCACTTGGGCACACAGATCATTTACGGCTGGATGCGGCGCGGCGCCGTCCAGGGTAGTCAATTCTTTCATAAGCCTCTCCGGTACTTGCGAATATGCGTTTTTTTGTTGAACCGCAAGGGTCAATGGCAAGCGCCGCGAAGGCGTGACCCTGACCGCTGTGAAGCCGGCAGAAGAACAAGGCGCAACGAAGTCGGGAGGGTGGCAATGGGACAGGACATAGGGCAGCTCTCATGTTGTTTTTATTAGAGATGCCCGCAGTTTTGTCATTTGCGCAAAGATCGACAAACGACAAATTCTGCGTTGGAACGTTCTATAAACGCATGTTACATATCGCTCCCCACCGACCGATCGTTCCCACGCTCTGCGTGGGAATGCCGCCCCGGACGTTCCGCGTCCCCTCTGCGAAACGGTGACGCAGAGCGTCACGGGATGCATTCCCACGCACAGCGTGGGAACGATCAGTACCTCAACAAGCGCGGGTCGAACGGGTAGTCGGAGAGCAACTCGATGCCGTGTTCGTGGATGTAGATCTGCTCTTCGAGCTTGACCCCTTCGCCGCCGTCGTCGTGGCCGATGTAGCTTTCAACGCAGATGGTCATGCCGGCTTCGAACACGCCGTCGTAGCCCAGGGCATCAATATCTTCGCGATGCACCACGTAGGGGTATTCACCAGTCATGCCAACCCCGTGCACCAGGGCGAAGTAACGGTTGTTTTTGTAATGCTCGGGAATCTTCCAGGCCAGTTCCGCGTACTCCTTGAAACTGCGCCCGGCCTTGAGCATTTCCATGTTGGTCTGCACTTGCTCGTAGGCCAGTTTGTACAGCTCCTGCTGCTTGGCGGTGGCGGCTTGTTCACCGCACAGGAAGGTCCGCGAGAAGTCGGCGTAGTAGCCGAAACGCCCGACCACGTCAGTGTCCAGCGCTACCAGGTCGCCGGCTTCGATGGGCCGGGTGCTGCACTCCTGGAACCACGGGTTGGTGCGTGGGCCGGAGGACAGCAGGCGGGTCTCGACGTAATCACCGTCGGTGGCGATCACGTGCTGGTGCAGGTGCGACCACAGCTCGTTCTCGCTGATGCCGGGGGTGAGTTTGCTTTCCATCAGGCGCACCCCGGCTTCAGTGGCACGCAGGCTGGCGCGGATCATCTTGAGTTCGTTCGGCACCTTGATGCAGCGCGCACGTTCCAGCGGTTCCTGGGCATCAAATATCTGATAGCCGAGCTTTTGCAGTTCGAAGGCCGCAGCGGAGGTGGCGCTTTCAATGGCGATGCGTTTGCCGCCGCCGCATTTGCGCACCAGCTCATCGATTTCCGCGGCCCAGTCGGCGGTGACATTGCCCAGGAAACTTTCGCAGAAGTAATAGGAGATGGCTTTGGCCGGGCGCACTTCATCGACGGTGTTGAGGGTTTCGGCCAGGTGCAGGCAGCCGCCGAACTCGAACACCACCACCGGGCCTTCTGCCGGGATAAACGCATAGCGGGCCGGGTTGCGCGCCGAGTACACCTGCATGTTGCGCGAGCCGGTGGCGTAGCGCATGTGGGTAGGGTCGAACACTACGCAGGCGGCGTAGTCGCGTTTTTTCAGTTCGTTGCGCACCCGTTGCAGGCGGTCCAGCTGGATCTGCTGGATCTCGTCATGGGTAGGTTCGCAGTCAGCGGGGTTGCGGTTGGGGCCGGACAGACTCATGGGGTGTTCCTCGCAGGGCAAATACGGTTTCAAGGTTTCTTAGGTGTGAATCAGTCGAGCAACTGGTCGCTGCGGACCAGGTTGCGTTCGGCTTGCAGATGGGCTTCGGACAGGCGTCCGTAAAGCTGCTTGGTGCGCTGGGCACGGCCAATGATTCCGGGCTTTTCGGAGTAGGCGAAGATCGCCGTGTTGCGCTCGGTGGCGCCTTCCACGCGGGTCACCCGGTGCACCGAAAAACGCCCTTTGAATATCTGCAAATCGCCGGGATTCAGCTCCAGTTCCTGCACCCGCGAACGGTCCTCGCCACGCACCACCTTGCCCACGGCGCCGAGGTTCTCCTGGGTGCGCGAGCGAATCATCGGCGCGTACTCGAACAGGCCGCCGGCCTCGGGCTTCTGGGTCATCATGCTGACGATGAATTCGTTGGTATCGAAGTGCCAGGGCTGCTCGGTGCCGTCCGGCATCACGTTGATCACCAGCCCGGCGAACGGGTCGGCGTACTCGAAGATTTCCGGCTCATTCAGGCAGGCACCGATAAAGCGTTTCATCATCGGCGACACGTACAGCCGGTGGATGATCGCGTCCGGGGCGATCATGTCGCGGGTCACAAAGCCGCTGGTGCGCTCCATGAACGTGCGGCGCGGGTCATCGTGGGGCAGGGAGGTGTCGTCCTCGGTGAAGTAGGCGTTGACCTTGCGCACCGAATAAAACGTCTTGCCCGACAGCGCCAAACCTTCCAGGCGCGCCTGCTCAAGCGCCGCGGGGCGCAGGAAGTTCTTCAGCAGGCAGCAACCGTCTTCGGCCAGTTCGGCCCGGGCGTGTTCGATCAGGGCCTGTAATTGAACATGGCCCGAATCATGTATGGGATACAGCTCGGTATTAATAATGTCGCTGATATCGCCCACTTCAGCGTCAGCAAGTTGAAGGCTCATGCAAGACTCCCGGAACTATCAGTTGGTGTTTTTTGGCTGACCCGATAGTTGCTGAACGAGGTGCAAAGTGGAAATTACAAGTTGTGATCGAATCCATCGGCGAGGGCGATAGTTATGTCGGGCGAACTGGATGGCACCCTGCTTAAAGTGTTCGTGGCAATTATCGAGTGCCAGGGGTTTTCGGCGGCCGCCGAGCGCCTGCACAAGACCCAATCCACCGTCAGCCAGAGCCTGCAACGCCTGGAAGACATCGTCGGCACGCCACTGATCCGCCGTACCAGCCGCTCGGTGGGCCTGACCCCCGGTGGCGAAACCTTTTTGATCTACGCCCGGCAGATCCTCAAGCTGCACAGCGAGGCCGTCAGCGCCGCGCAATTGCCCAATCAACAGGTGTGTATCCACCTCGGCATGCCCGAGGACTACGCCGAGTACTGCCTGGGCGGGATGCTCAAGGACTTCCAGGCGCAGTTCTCCCAGGTACGGCCCGATGTGTGCTGCGAGATGTCGACGGCCCTGGTGGGGCGCCTGCAACGGGGCGAGCTGGACCTGGTGCTGGGGGTGGAACACGCAGGTTTGCACAGCGGGGAATACCTGTGCGACGAGCCGTTGGTGTGGGTCGCGGCGCCCAGCTGGAGTTGCGTGGGGCGTCAGTCGGTGCCGTTGGCGGTGTACGCCGAAGGCTGCGCGTTCCGTGCGAACGCCGTGCAGGCGCTGGCCCAGTCCGGGCGCTCGTGGCAGGTGGTTTACACCAGCCAAAGCCCTCGCGGCATTGCGATTGCGATCGAGCAGGGCTTGTCGGTGGGCGTGATGGCGCGCCGCCTGGTACCACCCGACTGGCAGATTCTGGACGAGCGCCAGGGCTTCCCGCCGATTGCCCCGGCGCGCCTGATGTTCTGGCGTTCAGCCGGTTGCCAGGTGCCGGAAGTGGATGCCCTGGTGGAGATTCTGCGCCGGCAACTGGGCCACTCAGGGCATCTGGGCGGCCAGCGCTTCGCGGGTGTGTCGCTGGGCCATGCGCTTGAGCAATAACAGGCTGGCCAACACCCAGGCCGCGATCCAGCCGTGCACCACCGCAAATTCGCCAGTGACTTGCAGCAGCCAGCCGCACAAGGCATTGCCGGTGGCACTCGCCAGGCCGTAGCTGACCATGCTCAGGCTCACCACTTGCAGGCTGTGCACCGGGCTGAGCCGGGCACCGACGTAGGCGGCCATCAAGCCCCAACACGGGAAATAGAACAGCGCGAACAGCCCTGCCGCCAGCCAGCTCAGTACCAGGCTCGGGTGCCCGAGCAAGCCGAGCATGCTCAGACCAAACGCGCCGATACTCAGGGCCATCACCCGCAACGCTCCCCAACGATCTGCCAGCGTGCCCAGCAGCAAGCCGCCGATCACACCGCCGATCCCGATCAGCGTCCACATCGAGCCGGTGACGGAGGCGCTGGCCTGTAGCTGCTCGCTGACGAACGCCGACAGGAAATTCAGAAACGGCCCGCTGATGGCGCCGATAAACGCGCTGAGCAAGACGATCTGCATTGCCACCGGTTGTGCCACGCACAACTTCAGCCATTGGCGCAGCACTTGATTCAGCGCCGGCGCCATGGTCTCGCGTGGTGCCGGTTGCTTGATCGGGGCCAGTGCCCACAGGGTCAACAGCGTGACAACCAGCGTCAACCCGGCGCAGATCAGCCAGAACTGGCGCAACGACAACCCCTGCAACAGCGCGATCAACAGCCCGTTCAAGCACAGCGCAAAGGCTGAGCCCGAGGACGCCAGCCCCAGCACCCGGCTGCGATGTGTAGTCGGGATCACCTCTTGAGCGAGGGCCGAAATCGCGTTCCAGTTCGACACCGCGCACGCCGACACCAGTGCCAGGCACAGGGCAAACGGCAGCACCCACGGCGTGGCGACGGCCAGGGCCAGCAGGGCGGGGCTGAGGACGATGGTCAGGCGCACCATATTGCGCGGGCTGATCCACGCCGCTGCCAGGCCGCTGGCAATCGAGGCACCCATGTAGAACAGCTGCAACAGCGCGGCAATCAACGCGGCCTGGCTGTAACTGAGCTCAAAGGCCAGGCGGATCTGCGGCAACAGCGCCGAATACAGGAACACACTGAAACCGTGGGTGGTGGCGTTGCAGGCGGTAAACACCAATGCCAGCAAGCCAATACTTCGCCGGGATGAAACGGGTGCGTTGGACATGGCGATGACTCGATAAGTTAATCGCGAAAGAGAGGGGCGAAGTTACAGGAAGTACATCGGCAGACTAGCGTTTATAGCCTGGCGACGACCAATGCTTAATTGTCTTAGTGTGCATGCGTTATACGCAGGCTATTTATTCGTGAGCGACGGTCTGTAGCGATAAACGACACTTTCAGCGTTTGTGACGATTAATTGTTTGTCAGGCTGGGGTGCTACCGCTGACCCAATACAAAAAGGTATGTTGTGCAGGTTATTTCCCCTGTGCTCCCGAGTGTCGTCCATGAAACGCAAAATGCCCGGTCTCAACGCCCTCAAAGCTTTCGAAGTCGCCGGCAGTACCGGCAGTTTTACCCGGGCCGCCGAGCTGTTGAACGTCACGCAGAGTGCGGTCAGCCGCCAGGTGCGCCAGCTTGAAGAACAGTTGGGCGAGGCCCTGCTGGAGCGTCGTCACCATCACCTGGAATTGACCAGTGCCGGGCGGGTATTGCTGCGGGCGTTGCATCAGTCGTTCGACAAGATCGAGCTGACGGTGCGCAGTATCCAGCAGAAGTCCCATGCCAATCGGTTGCACATCAATGCGCCGCCGACGTTTACCAATCGTTGGTTGATGCCGCGGTTGGGGCGCTTGCGCGAGCAGCATCCGGAGTTGGAGCTGAGCATTACCACGCGGTTGCAGGACAGCCTGGCGGAGACCAGTACGCTGGATTGTGCGATTCGGTTTGGCGATGGGGAATGGGATGGGTTGGACAGCTCGTTGTTGATTCAGGAGCGGCATATCGCGGTGTGTGCGCCGTCGTTGTATGCCCGGGAGTGGAGTGACGGGATTGATCTGAATCGCATGACGTTGCTGCATGTGCTGGCGCGGGAGGATCAGCGGTATCTGACGTGGAAGCATTGGCTGGATGCGGCGCGGATCAGTGGGGTTGATATCGAGGGGGGGTATGAGTTTGACCTGCTGGATTTGGCGATTCGGGCGGCGATCGATGGGTTGGGGATTACCATTGCGGATTGGCATATGGTCGCTTCGGAGTTGGCCAGTGGGCAGTTGACGCAGGTGCTGAATGTGCATGTGGAGGGGCATCAGTCGTATTGGCTGGTGACCCGACCGGAGCAGACGGATACGCCGCAGTTGCAGGTGTTTGCGCAGTGGTTGCAGGAGGAGATTTGGTTGGCTCAGCGGCAGTTGGAGCCTTCTTTGGCGGCTGTTTGATTCGGTGTACATATCCGTTATTTAGGTAACGGCGACCTATGGTTCCGCTCTTACAGCGGGTCACTTTTGGCAAACGCCCCAAAAGTAAC
>NZ_JBSVWQ010000146.1:0-14361 GCF_054071215.1 Pseudomonas sp. SDO5522_S412
ATCGAGTTCCACCTTTGGAATGCAGTCGAATGTGGGAGCGGGCTTGCTCGCGAAGCTTTTAGCGGCTGGCGAGCAATGCCTGGCCGCGAACCACGGCAGCCTTCACCTGCGCCGGCGCAGTCCCGCCGATATGGTTACGGGCATTCACCGAGCCTTCCAGGGTCAGCACCGCAAACACGTCCTGCTCGATCTGGTCGCTGAACTGGCGCAGTTCTTCCAGGCTCATTTCCGCCAGGTCCTTGCCGGTGTCCACGCCGTACTTCACGGCATGTCCGACGATCTCGTGGCAGTCGCGGAACGGCAGGCCACGGCGTACCAGGTAATCCGCCAGGTCTGTGGCGGTGGAGAAACCGCGCAGGGCCGCTTCACGCATGATGGCGTGCTTGGGCTTGATCGCCGGGATCATGTCGGCAAAGGCTCGCAGCGAGTCGCGCAGTGTATCGGCGGCGTCGAACAGCGGTTCCTTGTCTTCCTGGTTGTCCTTGTTGTAGGCCAGCGGTTGGCCTTTCATCAGGGTCAACAGGCCCATCAGCGCACCGAATACACGGCCGCTCTTGCCGCGTACCAGCTCCGGCACGTCGGGGTTTTTCTTTTGCGGCATGATCGAGCTGCCGGTGCAGAAGCGGTCCGGCAGGTCAATGAACTGGAATTGCGCGCTGGTCCACAGCACCAGCTCTTCGGAGAAGCGCGACAAGTGCATCATCGCAATGCTGGCCGCGGCGCAGAATTCGATGGCGAAGTCACGGTCCGACACGCCGTCCAGGGAGTTGCCGCCCACGGCGTCGAAACCCAGCAGCTGCGCGGTGTATTCGCGGTCGATCGGGTAGGTGGTGCCAGCCAGTGCAGCGCTGCCCAGAGGCATGCGGTTGGCGCGCTTGCGGCAGTCCACCAGGCGCTCGTAGTCGCGGCTGAGCATTTCGAACCAGGCCAGCAGATGGTGGCCGAAGGTCACAGGCTGTGCGGTCTGCAGGTGGGTGAAGCCGGGCATGATGGTGCCGGACTCACGCTCTGCCTGCTCCAGCAGGCCTTTTTGCAGGCGGGTGATTTCTGCCAGGATCAGGTCGATCTCGTCCCGCAGCCACAGGCGGATATCGGTAGCCACCTGGTCGTTACGGCTGCGACCGGTGTGCAGTTTCTTGCCGGTCACACCGATGCGGTCGGTGAGGCGGGCCTCGATGTTCATGTGCACGTCTTCCAGGTCGACGCGCCAGTCGAAGGTGCCGGTTTCGATCTCGCCACGGATGGTGGTCAGGCCGTCGATGATGCTGTCGCGCTCGGCGTCGGTCAGCACGCCGACCTTGGCCAGCATCGTGGCGTGGGCGATCGAGCCCATGATGTCGTGGCGGTAGAGGCGCTGGTCGAAAGTGACGGAGGCGGTGAAGCGCGCGACGAAGGCGTCGACGGGTTCACTGAAGCGGCCGCCCCAGGACTGGTTGGTCTTGTCGGTGCTCATGGATTCGCTCGTGATCTGCTGGAAAGAGGGCATGAAAGTGTGGCGCCGATAATAACAGGGTTGCCCCCGGAGGCGACGATGGCGGGGCGGGGCATTTTTATTTGTTTCCAAGATGGCTAAGTGCCTTGCCCCCGGACTCGCGCAGGACGAGACTGGAGCCAGGACCGATCGGGGGGGAAACTTGCGGTCCTTGGTCAAACAAAGCGTGTTTATTGAAACGATATTTGACGATTGAGCAATATCGTCTTCGCCAGCGTCTACAGTTGCACTGATAGAGCTTCGCGCTGACGGAAGGTGCACTGCACCAATGCCGGGCGATGAGGTCGAACTCCAGGCTATCCATTAGAGAGGGGGTGTTCGTATTGTGTATCAGCAAACCCTACGACGATGCCCGAAGGCAGCAGGCTTTGGGCGCGATTGAACAGGTCCGGGTAAATATTGGTGCCACTCTCGGGGCACTTTTTGCCGCTCGCGCTAGTCTTAGCGTGGATCGCCGTGACGGAAGTCACCGCACCTGTCTACGCTATCCTTGTGCGAGACTCACGCAGGAATCCAGCGCAATATGAATGTCCTGATCGTTGATGACGAACCCCAAGCCCGCGAGCGACTGAGCCGTTTGGTCAGTGAACTCGAGGGTTACAATGTCCTTGAGCCGAGCGCCACCAGTGGCGAGGAAGCCTTGGCCCTTATTGACAGCCTCAAGCCGGACGTCGTGTTGCTCGACATCCGCATGCCGGGCCTTGATGGCTTGCAGGTGGCTGCCCGCCTGAGCGAGCGAGAATCGCCGCCTTCGGTGGTGCTGTGCGCCTCCCAGGATGAGTTCTCTTCCGAGGCCCTGGATGCCAGCGGCGCCAGTTTCCTGGTCAAGCCGATCAATGCCGATGCGTTGCTTCGCGCCTTGAAAAAGGCCGAGCGTCCCAATCGTGTCCAACTGGCAGCCTTGACCCAGCCCGCAGCCCAGGGCGGCAACGGGCCGCGTAGCCATATCAGCGCCCGTACCCGCAAGGGCATCGAGTTGATTCCCCTGGACCAGGTGGTCTACTTCATCGCCGATCACAAGTACGTGACCTTGCGTCACGAGGCTGGTGAAGTGCTGCTCGATGAGCCACTCAAGGCGTTGGAAGATGAATTTGGCGACCGCTTTGTGCGCATCCACCGCAATGCGCTGGTGGCCCGCGAGCGAATCGAGCGTCTGCAGCGCACGCCGCTTGGGCACTTTCAGCTGTTCCTGAAGGGCCTCAATGGCGACGCCCTGATCGTCAGCCGGCGCCATGTCGCCGGTGTGCGCAAGATGATGCAGCAGCTTTAGCCCGAGGGCTGACGCGAGCTTCACCGCCCATATCCCGGTGCGACGCGGCCAGGGAGGCCCCGCACTTGCTGATTCAAATCAAAGCGCATTTGCCTGAGCTGTTATTATCTGCCGTATCTATTCAGTACGGATTGATCCATGTCCTCTCGCGAAATCCGCATCGCCACCCGTAAAAGCGCCCTGGCCTTATGGCAGGCCGAATACGTCAAAGCACGCCTTGAGCAGGCTCATCCTGGCCTGAAGGTGTCCCTGGTGCCCATGGTCAGTCGCGGCGACAAGCTGCTTGATTCGCCACTGTCGAAAATCGGCGGCAAGGGCCTGTTCGTCAAGGAGCTGGAAACCGCGCTGCTGGAAAACGAAGCCGACATCGCCGTGCATTCTATGAAAGATGTGCCCATGGACTTCCCCGAAGGCCTGGGCCTGTTTTGCATCTGCGAGCGCGAAGACCCCCGCGATGCCTTCGTTTCCAATACCTACGCCTCCCTGGATGAGCTGCCGCTGGGCAGCGTCGTCGGCACCTCCAGCCTGCGTCGCCAGGCGCAGTTGCTGACCCGCCGCCCGGACCTGCAAATCCGCTTCCTGCGGGGCAACGTCAATACTCGCCTGGCCAAGCTCGACGCCGGTGAATATGACGCGATCATTCTCGCGGCAGCCGGCTTGATCCGCTTGGGCTTTGAAGACCGCATCACCTCGGCCATCAGCGTCGAAGACAGCTTGCCGGCCGGCGGGCAGGGCGCTGTGGGCATTGAATGCCGCACCGCCGACAGCGAAATTCATGCGCTGCTCAAGCCGCTGGATCACCAGGACACCGAAATTCGCGTCACCGCCGAACGTGCCCTGAACAAGCACCTCAACGGTGGCTGCCAGGTACCGATCGCCTGTTACGCCGTGCTTGAGGGCGAGAACCTCTGGCTGCGTGGCCTGGTGGGCGACCCGAGTGGTGGGTTGTTGCTCACCGCAGAGATTCGCGGGCCGCAAAGCGAGGCCACCAGCCTGGGTATCAAGGTCGCCGAGGAACTGCTGGAAAAAGGCGCCGGTGCCATTCTGCAAGCGGTGTACGGCGAGGCCGGGCCGCAGTGATGCAATGGCGTGTGCTGCTGACGCGGCCTGCCGAGGAGTCGGCGGCCCTGGCGGCGACGTTATCCGAAGAAGGTGTTTTCAGCAGCAGCCTGCCGTTGCTGGAGATTGAAGCGCTGCCTGTCACGCCTGAACAACAGACTGTTTTTCGCGAGCTGGACCGCTATTGCGCGGTGATCGTGGTGAGCAAGCCGGCCGCGCGCCTGGGCTTGCAGTTGTTGGCTCAACACTGGCCGCAACCGCCGGCGTTACCGTGGTTCAGTGTCGGCGCTGCTACGGCGCAGGTGTTGGCCGAGCATGGCCTTGATGTCAGTTATCCCCACGACGGCGACGACAGTGAAGCCTTGCTTGAACTGGTCGCCTTGCGCGAGGCTATCTCGAAGCCCGGCGCCCGGGTGCTGATCCTGCGGGGCGAGGGCGGGCGAGAGCTGCTGGCTGAGCGTTTACGCGAGCAAGGTGCTAGTGTCGACTATCTGGAGTTGTATCGCCGTTTCCTGCCGGACTACGACCGTGCAACGCTGACCCAGCGCATAAACGTGGAACGCTTGAACGGCGTGGTGGTCAGCAGTGGGCAGGGTTTTTTACACCTGCAAGCGCTGGCCGGTACAGATTGGCCCCAGGTGGCACAGCTGCCGTTGTTCGTGCCCAGCCCGCGAGTCGCCGAGATGGCGCGTGCCGCTGGCGCGCAAGAAGTTGTGGATTGTCGTGGCGCCAGTGCCGCGGCTTTGTTAGTGGCGTTACGGAGTGTTTCCGTTCCCACTCTCTAATACGCAAAGGATGGATACGTGAGCGAAACAGCCTTGCCTAAAGATGAAGCTCAGCCCGCGCTTGATGCGCCTGTTGAGACACCGGTCACCACCGCCCCGCGCCGTGGCAACGGCCTGGCCATCGTGGCCTTGTTGCTCGGCGCCGCCGGCGTTGCCGCCGGTGGCTGGGGGATCTGGCAGGTCCGCGCACTGCAGGCGAGCAGCCAGCAACAGCTGGGCCAAGTGCAAACCCTGGACGACCAATCCCAGAGCCTCAAGCAGAGCCAGCAGCAGCTGTCGGCCCGTCTGGGGCAACTGCCCGGCGCCGATGAGCTGGAAGAGCGTCGCCGGCTGGTGGCGCAATTGCAGGGTGATCAACAACGCCTGAGCCAGCGCCTGGAAACCGTGCTGGGGGCCAGCCGCCAGGACTGGCGCCTGGCCGAGGCCGAGCACTTGATCCGCCTGGCCAGCCTGCGTCTTTCCGCCTTGCAGGACATCAACAGTGCCCAGGCACTGGTCCAGGGCGCTGACGAAATCCTCCGCGAACAAAGTGACCCTGGCTCCTACGCCGCCCGTGAGCAGTTGGCCAAGAGCCTCGCCGCGTTGCGCAATATCGAACAGCCCGACCGTACCGGGCTGTACCTGCAACTGGCGGCATTGCGCGATCAGGTCGTGCAGTTGGCGGCCATCGCGCCGGAATACCAACTCCCTGAAGCGGCCAATGATGGGCGTCCGACCACCGACACGGACAGCCGTTGGAGTCAGTGGTGGGCGCAGATCTCGCGGTATTTCCGCATCGACTTCAATCCTGATGACAACATTCGCCCGCTCCTGGCAGGGCAAGGCCTGAACCAGGTGCGCCTGGCCCTGAGCCTTGCACTTGAGCAGGCGCAATGGGCGGCGCTCAACGGCGAGCCGGCGGTGTACAGCCGATCCCTGGGCGAGGCCCGCAGCGTGTTGCAGGACAACTTCAATCAAGACAACCCGCAAAGCAAAGCCATGCTGGCCCGTATTGCCGAGCTTGAGCCCAAGGCCGTCTCGGTGGTCACGCCGGACCTGGCCGCGAGCCTGGCTGCCGTGCAGGCTTACCTTGACCGTCGCCACCTGTCTGCCGAGGAAGCCAAGGCTTCCGCTGGCAAGCCGGCGACCCAGGAGTAAAGCCGATGAAGCGCTTCTATGTGATCCTGGTGCTGGCGATTGCGATCGCCCTGGCACTGGCCGTGGGCATTTCGAAACATACCGGCTACGTGCTGATTACCTATCCCCATGTGCTGCATTACGAGTCCGGGCTGTGGTCGACGCTGGTGGCGTTGTTTGCCATCGGCCTGGTGATCTATTTGGCCAGGGTGCTGCTGGGCCTGGTGCTGACCTCGGGTGGCGTGGTCAATCCGTGGTCGCGGCGCAACCGCAGCCGTCGGGTCCAGGTTGCCATCGAGCAGGGCCAGATGGACCTCGCCGAAGGGCGCTGGGCCAGTGCCGAGCGCCACTTGCACCGTGCGGCCGAAGCCGAACGCCAGCCATTGCTCTACTACCTCGGCGCGGCCCGTGCGGCCAACGAACAGGGCCGTTATGAGGAAGCGGATGGCCTGCTGGAACGCGCGCTTGAGCGCCAGCCCCAGGCCGAACTCGCGGTAGCCTTGAGTCATGCGCAGTTGCAGATGGACCGCGGTGACACCGATGGCGCCCTGGTCACCCTGCAGGCCATGCATGAGCGTCATCCGCATAACGTCCAGGTATTGCGCCAACTGCAGCGGCTGTATCAACAGCGTGGCGATTGGTCTTCGGTAATCCGGCTGTTGCCGGAGTTGCGCAAGGACAAGGTGTTGCCGCCTGCCGAGTTGGCCGACCTGGAGCGACGCGCCTGGGGCGAGAACCTGACCCTGGCTGCCCAGCGCGAAGAGCAGGGCGAGGCCGGGCAGCAATCCCTGGAGCTGGCCTGGCAACAACTGACTTCGGCCCAGCGCCAGGAGCCGCAACTGGTGCTGGCGTACGCCGAACAACTGCGCCAGTTGGGCGCGGACGCCAAGGCCGAAGAAGTGCTGCGCGGTGCCCTCAAGCGCGAGTACGACAGTCATCTGATCCGGCTCTACGGGCTGCTGCGTGGCAGCGATCCGGCGAAGCAGTTGAAGTTCGCCGAAGGCTGGCTCAAGGACCATCCAGGCGATGCCAGCCTGCTGCTGACCCTGGGGCGCCTGTGCCTGCAAAACAGCTTGTGGGGCAAGGCGCGGGATTACCTTGAAAGCAGCCTTCAGGTGCAGCGCAACCCTGAGGCCTGCGCCGAGCTGGCACGCCTGCTGGCGCAGTTGGGCGACACCGAGCGCAGCAACCAGTTGTTCCAGGAAGGCCTGGGCTTGCTGGACAAGCGTTTGCTGGCGTCACCGTTGCCGGTGCCGGCACGGGTTTGAAGTAGGAAACAGAGTAAGGGTTGCCTCAGAATTGTCTGGTGGCCAACCCTTCAATAATGCCCAATAGCTGTAGTCAATACGGCTTGTAGTAAACTCCTACGTAGACGCGCGTTTAATCGCTCGCCTTCTGACGGGATATCCCTACGCTCTCGCGGAATCGTCTGCTCTGGCGCGTATTGAAAGGGGTAAGGTCTTTCCTCTACCGTAACTACCTATCTCTTGCGTTGCGGATAAACAATGTCTTTGGCCCCCTCACGCTCCCTGTTCCTCCTGGCGTTCCTGGCTGGTGCGCTGACGCTGGGCGCGTCCTTTTACCTGGAATACGCCGCGCTTTTGCGGCCTTGTTTCCTGTGCCAGGTGCAACGAATTCTTGTGGCTGCCTTCACGCTGATCAATCTCGTGGCGGCGATTCATGGGCCGAAGCGGTCCGGGATCTACCTGTATTGGGCGGCGAGCATGGGGTGTGCAGTGCTGGGCGCCATTACCGCCGTACGCCAGGTGCTGCTGCAAAATACGCCGCCGGAACAGTTGCCTGCCTGTTGGCCCGGCCTTCAATCCATGATCGAGAACCTGTCGCTGAGAGAGACGTTGGCCTTGATCTTCAAGGGCACCGTCGACTGCGTGGAAATCAACTGGACGCTGTTCGACTTGAGTATTCCCGAGTGGAGCCTGCTGTTCTTCGTGGCGATGCTGATCCTTGGCATCGCGCAGTTCTCGCGGTTGCTGCTGAGCCAGCGTTTTGGCCTTGCACGGCACTGAGAGGTGCCCGCAGGTTGTAGGAAGGGATTAAACACTTGTATGAACTTTCTCTCCTGCGTACCTTGATGCCATAGTCATGCGGGCATAATCTGGCCCGCACGCGTTATTGAAACAGACTGTTCGATGCACCGTTGCCCGGTTGCCGCTTTAACCTTGAAGTGTTGCGCGGGCAGTGTGCGGCGCCCCTATAGGGAAGAGAGATCATCATGCTGGAAAGTTGTCAGAATGCTCAGGAACGCTGGGGTGGGGTGCATAAACTGATCGATGGTTGGTTGAAAGCGCGTCACGAACTGGTTCGGGCCTTTGATGCTCTCGGTGCCAAACCCGAAGCGCTAAGCGAGAACCGCAAGCCGTTGCAGGAATTCTGTGGGGTATTGGTGGATTACGTCTCGGCGGGGCACTTCGGTGTCTACGAGCAGTTGACCAAAGAGGCCGAGGCTTTCGACGATCAACGTGGCCTGGACTTGGCAGAGACGATTTACCCGCGCATCGATGTCATCACCGAGAAGCTGCTGGCGTTCAACGACCTGTGTGATGCCGGCAAGTGCGTTGCAGAAAAATTCAAAGAGCTGGGCGGTTTGCTTCACGAGCGTTTCGAGCTGGAAGATTGCCTGATCGAAGTGCTGCACAACGCTCACAAGGAAGAGTTGACGGCTAAGGCCTGACTCCCCCCGACACAAGAAAACGGTGCGCATTGCGCACCGTTTTTCGTTTGGGCTCAGGCGCCCGCCTTGAGCAATTCGATCTCGAATACCAGCGGCGTATAAGGCGGGATCAGTTCGCCTGCGCCATCAGCGCCATAGGCTTGGTCGGATGGAATCACCAGGCGCCACTTCGCGCCCACCGGCATCTGTTGCAACGCACTGCGCCAGCCATTGATCACACTGTCCAGGCGAAACCACTGAGGTTGTGTGCTCTTGTCGAAGACGGTCCCGTCGGGTAACCGCCCAACATAATTCACTTGCACGCGATCATCGGCCGCCGGTTTCTTCCCGCTGCCAGGGGTCAGTTCGGTCAGCAGGATGCCGTCTGCCAATTCACGCACACCACTTTTGGATTTTTCACTGGCTAAAAATTGTTGCTCGGCAGCGAGTGCCTTTTCACTTTGTGGTGCTCGATTGTCCGGCGCGTTTTGTGCTTCGTGCTGGGCAAGGATCTGTTCGATGCGTGTGTCGTCCAGGGCCAGTGGCTTACCTTGATAGGCCTGTTTGAGTCCGTCGATCAGCGCCTCTACCTGCAACCCAGGCATCTCCTGGCGCAGGCGCTCACCCAGGCTCGCGCCCAGGCTGTAGGCCAGGTCGTGGTCATCTTTGGAGGGGGATTTCTCGCTTGCGTTGGCCACGCAAAGCACCACGCTCAACACTAAAAAAAGGTAACGCGACATGGGCGTTCTCCAGCCGAAAGTGCGATGGATTATGCCAGTGTGAATGCTTAAAAAGTGGCGTGGATTTTCGTTATATCAATAAGAATTTTCGTGCGGTGCAACGCAAGCCAATCGATACTGTCAACATGCCCTAGCGGCGGTAAGAGCAGAGGGCTAGTATGAGCCGCACCCACGTCAGCCAGGAGGTAAACCATGTCGGCCAAACAGAAGCCTGTAAATACCCCGTTGCATTTGCTCCAACAACTTTCGGGCAGCCTGCTCGAACATTTGGAAAGCGCCTGTTCACAAGCCTTGGCTGATGCTGAGAAGTTGCTCGCCAAGCTTGAAAAACAACGCGGCAAAGCTCAGGAAAAACTGCACAAATCCCGCACCAAACTGCAAGGCGCAGCGACCGCTGGCAAAGCCAAGGCACAAGCCAAGGCCAAGGACGCCGTCAAAGAACTTGAGGACTTGCTCGACGCCCTCAAGGATCGTCAATCCGAAACCCGCACCTACATTTCCCAACTCAAGCGTGATGCTTCCGAGAGCCTGAAATTGGCCCAGGGTGTTGGTCGTGTGAAGGAAGCTGTAGGCAAAGTGCTGAGCACCCGTGCTCCGGCTAAGGCCGTTGCAGCCAGCTCAGCGAAGAAGCCAGCCAGCAAAGCAGTCGCCGCCAAGGCACCTGCGAAAGCTGCGGCCAAGCCTGCGGCAAAAGCACCGGCTAAATCGGCTGCCAAACCGGCGGCTAAAACTGCTGCTGCAAAACCAGCTGCCAAGCCAGCCGCTAAAACTGCTGCTGCGAAACCAGCTGCCAAGCCAGCGGCTAAAACTGCTGCTGCGAAACCAGCTGCCAAACCAGCCGCTAAAACCGCTGCTGCAAAACCAGCTGCCAAGCCAGCCGCTAAAACCGCTGCTGCAAAACCAGCCGCCAAGCCAGCTGCTAAAACCGCTGCTGCAAAACCAGCTGCCAAGCCAGCGGCTAAAACCGCTGCTGCGAAACCAGCCGCGAAGCCAGCTGCTAAAACCGCTGCTGCGAAACCAGCTGCGAAGCCAGCCGCTAAACCCGCTGCTGCAAAACCAGCCGCGAAGCCAGCTGCTAAAACTGCTGCTGCAAAACCAGCTGCGAAGCCAGCCGCTAAACCTGCTGCTGCGAAACCAGCTGCCAAGCCGGCCGCCAAACCTGCTGCTGCCAAACCAGCCGCGAAACCTGCCGCCGCCAAGCCAGCACCAGCCAAACCAGCTACTCCAGCTGCGAAGCCTGCGACCCCGGCTGCACCTGCTGCCAGCACCACAGCGCCAACCGCTCCGGCCAGCAGCACGCCTGCACCGGCAGCGCCAAGCGTCACCCCAACCAGCGCTTCCTAAGTGCCGGTAACCGCGGCGCGCAGCTGATGCAGCGCGTCGTGGTCAAGGTTGGCGGCTTCGGCCGCCAGTCCTTCAACCCATGCTTGATGATTCACCTCGGCCATCGGCCAACGCTGCGCCACACCTTCCAGGCGTGATAGCAGCAGCCTTTCTGCATCCAATTCCAAAGCCTTGACCCGCTCCCGTAACGCTCCCAGCTCAGCATCCTGCTGCGCCATGGCCCGCCATCGCGTGCGTACTTGCCGCAGCGGTTCAACCACCTCCGCCTGCCACGGCCCGGCGATCTGCCGCAGTGCCTGCAAGCGCGACGTTTCCGGCGCCACACCCCGCTGCTCCAGCCACAACCCGCACAACACCAGGCACACATCAGCCCCTTGCGCCTGCAAGCGCAGGCACGCGTCCTCGACGCCTGGGCGGGCGTAAGTCGAGAGGGCAAAGCTCCACAGGTCAGCGCACATATTCACACCCAAGCCAGCGGCCAACGAAGCTGGTAGACTCCGCCGCCATTATGATCCGACTTCAAAGCCTAACATTACAGCGTGGCCCGCAACGTCTTCTCGAAGACGCCGAGCTGACCCTGCACGCCGGTCACAAAGCCGGCCTGATCGGTGCCAACGGCGCCGGCAAATCCACGTTGTTCGCCTTGCTGCTGGGTGAGCTGACTCCCGACTCCGGGGATTGTCTGCTGCCGGCCGACTGGCGCATCGCCCATATGCGCCAGGAGATCGACACCCTCGACCGCATTGCGATCGACTACGTGCTCGATGGCGACCTGCGCCTGCGCCAGGTGCAACACGACCTCGCCGAGGCCGAGAAAGCCCAGGACGGCGCCGCACAGGCCCGCCTGCACTCGGAACTGGACAGCGCCGACGGCTACACCGCCGACGCGCGTGCGCGCAAGATGCTTGCCGGCCTTGGCTTTACCAACGAACAGATGGACCGCCCGGTCGCCGACTTCTCCGGTGGCTGGCGCATGCGCCTGAACCTGGCCCAGGCGCTGATGTGCCCCTCGGACCTGTTGCTGCTCGATGAACCGACCAACCACCTGGACCTCGACGCGATCCTGTGGCTGGAAGACTTCCTGAAAAGCTACCCGGGCACCTTGCTGCTGATTTCCCACGACCGGGATTTCCTCGACGCCGTGGTGGACAACATTGCCCACGTCGACCAGAAGAAAATCACCCTGTACCGCGGCGGCTACAGCGCCTTCGAACGCGCCCGTGCCGAACGCCTGGCCCAGCAACAGCAGGCCTACGAGAAGCAGCAGGCGCAGCGCGCGCACATGGAAAGCTACATCGCCCGGTTCAAGGCCCAGGCCACCAAGGCCCGTCAGGCCCAGAGCCGGATCAAGGCCCTGGAGCGCATGGAAGAACTGTCGGCGGCCCACGTCGATTCACCGTTCGACTTTGTGTTCCGCGAGTCGGTGAAAATCTCCAGCCCGTTGCTGGACCTTTCCGATGCCCGCCTGGGCTATGGCGACAAGACCATCCTCGAGAAGGTCAAGTTGCAGCTCACCCCTGGCGCGCGGATCGGCCTGCTTGGCCCCAACGGCGCGGGCAAGTCGACCTTGATCAAAAACCTCTCGGGCGAATTGCAGCCTTTGGCCGGCCGCCTGGTGCGCGGTGAGAACCTGGTGGTGGGCTACTTCGCCCAGCACCAGCTGGACTCCCTCGACGCCAAGGCCAGCCCGCTGCTGCACCTGCAGCGCCTGGCGCCGACCGAACGCGAACAGACCCTGCGGGACTTCCTCGGTGGTTTCGACTTCCGTGGTGCGCGCATTGACGAGCCGGTGCTGAATTTCTCCGGTGGCGAAAAGGCCCGCCTGGCCCTGGCCCTGATCGCCTGGGACCGGCCAAACCTGTTGCTGCTCGACGAACCGACCAACCACCTCGACCTGGAAATGCGCCTGGCGTTGACCATGGCCCTGCAGGAATTCAGCGGCGCGGTACTGGTGGTGTCTCACGATCGCCACCTGCTCAAGAGCACCACGGATAACTTCCTGCTGGTGGCTGACGGCAAGGTCGAGGAATTCGACGGCGACCTGGAAGACTATGCCCGTTGGCTGTCGGACTACCGCCTGCGCAACGCGCCGGTCAGCAACACGCCGGTCAACCCGGACAAGACCGACAAGAAGGCCCAGCGCCAGGCCGCGGCTGCATTGCGTCAGCAACTGGCCCCGCACAAGCGTGAAGCGGACAAGCTGGAAGCCGAATTGGGCAAGATCCACGAGAAGCTGGCGAAGATCGAAACCAGCCTGGGTGACAGCGCCGTCTACGAGCCGGCCCGCAAGGATGAATTGCGCGACCTGCTGGCCGAACAGGCCAAGCTCAAGGTACGTGAAGCGCAGTTGGAGGAGACCTGGATGGAAGCCCTCGAACTGCTGGAATCCTTGCAAGCGGAGCTGGAGGCGCTGTCCTGATGGAAGCGCTGCAACTGCCGCTGCCGGCCCAATGGATCGCGCCGATCTGGGTGGCCGTACAGATTCTGCTGATCCTGTTGGCTGGCTACTTCGCCCAGCGTTTCGTCGCCAAATGCCTGAACCGCCTGGGGGAACGTTATCCGTTCCCGCCGCAGTTGCTGATGCCGCTGCGCGGCGGCCTGCGCTGGCTGATCATGGGCAGCGCGCTGATCTTCGTGCTGGAGCGCCTGGGCGTCTCTGCCACGGTGTTGTGGACGGCGTTGTCGGGTTTTGTGGCGGTGGCCGCGGTGGCGTTCTTCGCCATGTGGTCGGTGTTGTCCAACCTGCTGTGCGCCATCCTGATCTTCACCGTCGGGCCGTTCCGCCTGGGCGATGTGGTCGAGTTGGTGGACACCGTCGACAAGCCCGGCGTCAAAGGCCGGGTGGTGGCGATCAACCTGCTCTACACCACGCTGATCGAAGTGGAAGAGGCCGGTACCGGCAGTGTCATGGTGCAAGTGCCCAACAGCCTGTTCTTCCAGCGCTCGGTGCGCCGTTGGCGCGGCAGCGACGTGCTGCCTTAACCTGTGGCGAGGGAGCTTGCTCCCGCTGGGCTGCGTAGCAGCCCCAAAAAAAGCCGGGAGCGCTACGCACTCCAGCGGGAGCAAGCTCCCTCGCCACAGCAAGCCCCCTCGCCACAAAGGCGCACCCCAAAATTTTTCTAGCCATTTCTCAGCCGGCAGCGTTAGTTTAGAAACATTCAGCAAACTAAGCTCTGAGGTGTGTAATGGCGCTCGACACATGGCTGGCCTTTTTCCTGGCCAGTTGGATCATCAGTCTTTCCCCTGGCGCCGGTGCCATTGCGTCGATGTCCAGCGGCCTGCAATACGGTTTCCTGCGCGGTTACTGGAACGCCCTGGGCCTGCAATTGGGCCTGGCGATGCAGATTGCCGTGGTCGCCGGTGGCCTGGGGGCGATTCTTGCCGCATCCTCCACCGCGTTTTATGCGATCAAATGGTTTGGCGTAGCGTACCTGGTGTACCTGGCCATCAAGCAATGGCGCGCGCTGCCAACCGACCTGAGCGATGACGCGGCGATTCGCCCGATCGGCAAGCCGATGGCGATGATGTTCCGCGGGTTCCTGGTCAACGCCAGCAACCCCAAGGCCCTGGTGTTCATGCTGGCGGTGCTGCCGCAGTTCGTGAACCCGCAGGCGCCGCTGCTGAACCAATACCTGATCCTGGGCGCGACCATGATCTGCGTGGACATGATCGTGATGGCCGGCTACACCGGGCTGGCGTCGAAAGTGTTGCGCCTGTTGCGCACACCGAAGCAGCAGAAACGCATGAACCGTACGTTTGCTGGCTTGTTCGTTGGGGCGGCGGGGTTCCTGGCCAGCTTGCATCGCGCAACGGCGTAACTGACGAAACTGGATCAAAAATGTGGGAGCGGGCTTGCTCGCGAATGCGCAGTGTCAGTCACCAGA